>DATHTQ010000402.1:0-11030 GCA_035463055.1 Candidatus Limnocylindria bacterium | reverse complement strand
CGGCACCGGGGGGATGCACAGCGAGGACTCGCCGGTCCACACCGAAAAGCGCGCCATCGAGGAGGTGTTCGGCTCAGGGCGCATGGCGATGGTCCTGGTCCCCGAGGGGGACAGGGCGAGGGAGGCCGGGCTCGCCCGCGCGCTGCGGGACCTTCCGCGGGTCGCCTCCGTTATCTCCTACTCCGACGCGGTGTCGCTATCCATCCCGCCGGAGGTCCTGCCGCCGAGGGCGACCGAGGCCTTCTACGAAGGCGGATACGCGCGGCTGATCGTGTCGCTGGACACGGATGAGGAGAGCGACGAGGCGTTCGAGGCGACGCGGCGCCTGCGGGAGACCGCGGCGGCGTACTACCCGGGCGAGGGCCACGTCATCGGGGAAACCGCGGTCAACGAGGACCTCATGAGCGTCATCACCCGCGATACCCTCAAGGTGCTGCTCGCGGGCATCCTGTCCATCGGCATCGTTCTGCTCATCAACTTCCGCAACCTCACCATCCCGCTCATCCTGCTGGTCATCATCCAGGGTTCCATCTGGCTCAACATGGCGCTGCCGTACGCGATGGGCCAGACGCTCAACTACATCGGCTACCTCATCGTGTCCTCCGTGCAGCTGGGGGCGACCGTGGACTACGGCATCCTGTTGACCCAGCGGTACGTCGAGTTCCGCAGGGATGCCCCCGCGCGGGAGGCCGCGGCGAGGGCGGTGGCCGGCTCCGCGGGCTCGGTCATCCCGCCCGCGATGATCCTGACCATCGCGGGGCTGTCCCTGCGCATCCTCGTGCCCGACAACGGCATCATCAGCGAGCTGGGCCTCGTGCTGGGGCGCGGGACGCTGCTGTCGCTGCTCATGGTGCTGCTGGTGCTCCCGGTCGTGCTGGTGTGGTGCGACAGGCTCATCCAAAAGACGACGCTGAGGAAGAAGGCCCCCGTACATGAAGAATAGGCTTGCCGCCCTGACCGCCGCCCTCCTCCTGCTCCTGGCCCTGCCTGCCGCAGGGGCGGGGGAGGCCTTCAAGGACGAGGTCGTATACGCCCTGCTGTCCGCTTCGGGGGACGTGAAGGCGGTGTACGTCGTCAACTCCTTCGAGAGCGCGTCCCCCCAGGAGGTCGCGGATTACGGGGAGTACACGGACGTGCTGCCGCTGGCGCGCGCGGAGGGGTTCGCCTATCGGGACGGGAAGGCGGAGTTCCGCATGGACGCCGGGCGCTTCGAGTACCAGGGCACGCCTTCAGGCCTGGACCTTCCCTGGCGCGTTTCTATAGAGTATGCGCTGGACGGCGCGGCCGTGCCGCCGGAGGAACTGGCCGGGAAGTCCGGATTCATGGAAGGCAGGATCGTCATCACGCCGGACGAACGCTTCGCCGGCGTCACCGGGAGCCTGACGCTTCAGGTCAGCGTGACGCTGCCCGCGGAGCACGCGCTGGACATCCGCGCGGACAAGGCGACCGTCGCGGTGTCCGGGGGCGACAGGTCGCTGTCCTTCGTGCTGCTCCCCGGGCGGGCGGCGGAATACGCGTTCTCGGCGCAGGTGCGCGATTTCCGGATGCCCGGCATCCAGGTCGCGGGCGTCCGGATGGCCATGGATACGGAAATGTACCAGGCCGCCGCGCGCGAGGCCCTCGCGGGCACCCTGCTGGAAACCGCCGCCGGGGGGCTTCTGGGCGGCTTCCTGCAGCAGATGCAGGGCCGCCCGCCGGTGTCCTTCGCGGACCCGCGCAACGCCGTGCGCTCCGTGCAGTTCGTCCTGATGGGGGAAGCCATCGAGAAGCCGGCCCCCGCGCGCACGCCGGAACCCGAAGCGCCACAGGAAACCTTCTGGGACCGGATTTTGCGTCTGTTCTAGGTGGAATTCAGCAGTTTCGCCCGTTTTCGGCATGGGCGGGCGCGCGGCGCGCGTTGGATGGGTACATAACATGGGCGCGAGGGGGGTGATGCGCTTGGGCACGAGAAGCGAGACCCTGGCCGAGCGGTTTGAGCGGATGATGCTGCCGCACGAGCGGCAGGTGTACGGCGTATGCCTGCACATGATGGGGCAGGCGCAGGATGCCGAGGATTGCGCGCAGGAAGCGATGCTGCGCGCTTTTCGCGCGTTCGACAGCTTCCGGGGCGACTCCAGCCCCTCCACTTGGACCTATTCCATCGCGGTGCGCGTGTGCCTGGACGCCCTGCGTAAAAGGAAGCAGGTCTACTCCCTCGACCTGCTCCGGGAAGGTGGCTTCGACGTGCCGGACGGCGCCCCGGACGCGTACGCGCGGCTGGAGGACAAGGAGCGCAGGCGGCTGCTGAAGGCCGCCATCGCCGAGCTGCCCCCCGATTTCCGTGCCGCGCAGGTGCTTGTGGACGTGCAGGGCCTCTCCTACCCGGAAGCCGCCGAGGCTTTGGGGCTGCCGCTGGGGACCGTCAAGAGCAGGGTGCACCGCGCACGCCAGGCGCTGCAGCAAATTTTGCTGCGCGACGGGGAACTGTTCGCCCCCTCCCTGCGTCTAAGGGATGAAAGGAGGGAACGCGATGCGCTGTGAAGAGCTTCATGCCCTCCTGGACCGGTACCTGGACGGCGGCCTGACGGACGCGGAGCGCGCGCAGGCGGAGGAGCACCTTCTCACCTGCCCCTCCTGCCGGCTGGCGCTCCAGGTGCGGAGGGACAGCAGGACGCTGGAGGAGGACGGCGAGGTACCCGCCGCTTTCTCCGAAAGCTGGAGGCTGGCAATCCGCCGGGAGGAGGCCGCGCAGCCCGGAACATCCTGGAATGGGCTTCTGCGCCTTCTCTCCGTCGCCGCGGCGTTCATCCTGGTGGTGGGAGGCACCCTGCTCGCGGGAGAGCAGCGCAGGAACTGGACAGCGCAAACCGCAGTACCCCCGCCCATGGCCGTCCCGGAAGCGGCTGGCGCCATGGAGTACAGCGCCTTCGACGCCGCGCCCGCTACGGAAGACCAGGGGACGTTCGCCATGCGCGCCGCCCCGGCGCCCAAGGCACAGCCCCAATTGGCGAGGTCCGCCGCGTTCAGCATCCAGACGGATGATTTCGACCTGGACTATGCCGAACTGGCCCAGGCCCTGGAAACCCTGGGCGGCAGGACCGAGCTGGAAACCCTGGCCGTGTCGGACGACGGGCTGCGCACCGCAACCCTGGACGCCCGCGTTCCCCAGGAGAACCAGGACGAGCTGAGCGGGAGGCTGCAATCCATCGGAACGCGCCTATCCTACAGCGAGTCCGCCGAGGACCTGACCCAGGCGTTCGCCCAGACGCAATCCAGGCTGGACGCGCCCCAGGCGGAAGCCGCCGGGACGGCGGCGCCCTCCGAAGAGCTGCTGGCGCTGGAAAGCCGGGTCACGGAACCGGCCGTCACCATCACCCTGGCCGAGGCCCCCGCGGCGCCCGTCATCCCCGACGTCCCGCTGGATGCACGCGTCATGGATGGCCTGCGCGCCGTCTGGGGATGGGCGGCCCCCACCATTAGCGACTTCCTGGTCTTCCTGGCCGTCGCGCTCCCGGCCATCGCCGTCCTGGCGCTCGCCGCCGCCATCATCACCCTGATCTACAAAAGGAGGAAACACCCATGAGGAAAACCCTGACCGCCCTTCTCGCCCTGGCGCTGACCCTGGCCCTCGCCGTACCCGCCCTTGCCCAGGAAACGGCCCCCGCGCGCAACGCGCTGGTCGTGACCGGCTCCGCGACCGTTTCCCTGCAGGCTGACACCGCCACCATCGAGCTTGGCGCCCAGACCCGGGGCAGGACCGTCGCCGAGGCGCACGCCGAGAACATCCGCATCATGGAAAAGGTCATCGCCGAGCTGGAGAAGCTTGGCGTCGCCAAGGAAGACATCCGCACCAGCCAGTACTACGTCTACTTCGAGCCGGCCGGCGCCTACGGCCAGACCAGCCCCGACGCGCCGGGCATGTACTCGGTCACCAACATGCTCTACATCACGCTCCGTGACATCAACAAGGTGTCCCAGGCCATCGACATCGCCTCCGCCGCGGGCGCCAACAACGTCTACAACCTGATGTTCCAGTCGTCCAAGGCCGACGAGGCGTACCAGCGTGCGCTGCGCAACGCCGTCGAGGACGCCAGGACCACCGCGCAGACCCTCGCGTCCGCCACCGGCAACACGCTGGGCGAGATCGTCCGCATCGAGGCGTCCCAGAACTTCGGCATCCCCTTCGCGGCCCAGAACCGCATGGCCCTGGATTCCGCGCAGGCCAGCACCCCCATCATCTCCGGCGACGTGTCGGTGACCGCCAGCGTCACGCTGACCT
Source organism: Candidatus Limnocylindria bacterium (assembly GCA_035463055.1). GTDB lineage: Bacteria > Bacillota > Clostridia > Christensenellales > Aristaeellaceae > UBA6115. The sequence goes on along the minus strand of DATHTQ010000402.1, from coordinate 6,772 downwards.
TCGCGTTCGGGATGGAGTGACCCGCGCTTCGCGCGGCACCGCGCGATGACAAGAACCGCCGGCATGTGCCGGCGGTTCCCTTTTACGCGTTCATGGGGATGCTTTTGTTACAGCGCCTCGTCCCGGACATACAGCACACGGACTTCCGGCTCCTGCGCCGGCTTTCGGGCGGGCGCCGGGGCCGGTGCCTCGCTCCGCCTGTTCCTCTCGCGCATGAACTTCTCCGCGACCTGCGGGAACAGCGCGTAGCTCAGCACGTCCTCTTCGCTGCGGGCGAACTCGCGGCTCTCCTGGCGGAACTTCTCCATTTCCGGGCCGATGAGGTCCGCCGGGCGGGCGGTGATGGGCTGCTCGTCCCCGAGCGCGAGCCTGCGCACGTCCTCGTTGACGGGGCCGGGCAGCATGCCGTACTCCCCGCGCAGCAGCGCCTTGGATTCCTTGGTGAACGACTTGTACTTGCCTTGGAGCACATTGAAGACCGCCTGCGTGCCCACGATCTGGCTGGTCGGCGTGACCAGCGGGGGGTACCCGAAGTCCGCGCGCACGGCGGGCACCTCGGCGAGCACCTGCTCGTACTTGTCCGAGGCGTTGGCGCTCTTGAGCTGGGAGATGAGGTTGGACAGCATTCCGCCGGGCACCTGGTAGATCAGCGCGTTGACGTCCGTACCCAGCACCTGGCCGGGGGCGAAGAAGCCTTCCTTCTCCAAACGGTCGGCCACCTTGCGGAAGTGCCCCGCTGCCTGCGTCAGTTTCTTCAGGTCCAGCCCGGTATCCAGCGCTGTGCCCTGCAGCGCCGCCACCACGGATTCCGTGGCGGGCTGGGAGGTCCCGCTGCCCAGGGGGGACAGCGCGCAGTCCACGATGTCGGCACCGGCCCTCGCGCCCTGGAGGTAAGTCTCGGTGCCGATTCCCGCTGTGTTGTGGGTGTGCAGGTGGATGGGCACGCGGATGCTCTTCTTTAGCTCCCGCACAAGGCTGTCCGCTGCCATGGGCAGCAGCAGCCCCGCCATGTCCTTGATGCAGATGGAATCGGCCCCGTCCTCCACCATCCTGTGCGCGAGATTGACGAAGTACGCCTCGTCGTGCACGGGGCTGGTCGTGTAGGAGATGGCGGCCTCGCAGTGGGCGCCGTACTTCTTGATGCTGCGGATGGCCGTTTCCAGGTTCCGCAGGTCGTTGAGGGCGTCGAACACGCGGATGATGTCGATGCCGTTCTTGACGGTCAGGCGGACAAACTCGTCCACCACGTCGTCGCTGTAGTGCTTGTACCCCAGCAGGTTCTGGCCCCGCAGCAGCATCTGCAGCCTGGTATTGGGAAGGGCCTTGCGAAGCCGGCGCAGCCGCTCCCACGGGTCCTCGTCCAGGTAGCGCAGGCAGGTGTCGAACGTCGCGCCGCCCCAGCACTCCAGGGACCAGTACCCGACGCTGTCCAGGATGGACGCGGCGGGCAGCATCTCGTCGGTGCGCATGCGCGTCGCTGCCAGGGACTGGTGCGCGTCGCGCAGGATGGTTTCGGTTACCAGCAGTTTCCTTTTATCCATGGAATCCCTCTCAGCGGAACAGCGCGATGAGCACGCCGGCCGCGATGGCGGAGCCGATGACGCCGGCCACGTTGGGGCCCATCGCGTGCATCAGCAGGAAGTTGCCAGGGTTGGCCCGCTGCCCCTCGACCTGCGACACGCGCGCGGCCATCGGCACCGCGGACACGCCCGCCGAGCCGATGAGCGGGTTTATCTTCTCCTTGAGGAACAGGTTCATGAACTTCGCCAGCATCACGCCGCCGCCCGTGCCCAGCCCGAAGGCGAACACGCCCAGCAGCAGGATCTTGATGGTGGACGCGCTCAGGAAGATGTCGCCTGTTGCCGTCGCGCCGACGGAAAGGCCCAGGAAGATGGTCGTGATGTTCATGAGCTCGTTCTGGGCGGTCTTGCTCAGGCGCTCTGTGACGCCGCTCTCGCGCAGGAGGTTGCCGAACATCAGGCTGCCGATGAGCGGGGCGGCGGAGGGCACCAGCATCGCCACGAAGACGGTCACCGCGATGGGGAACACGATCTTCTCGAGCTTCGACACCTCGCGCAGCGCCGTCATCTTGATGGTGCGCTCGGCCGGGGTGGTCAGCGCCCGCATGATGGGCGGCTGGATGACCGGGACGAGCGCCATGTAGGAATAGGCGGAAACCGCGATGGGCCCCAGCAGTTCCGGGGCGAGCATGGTGGCCACGAAAATCGCGGTCGGGCCGTCCGCGCCGCCGATGATGCCGATGGAGCCGCTCTGCGGCGGCGTGAAGCCCAGGAACAGCACGGCCCCCGTGTAGGTCAGGAAGATGCCGACCTGCGCTGCGGCGCCAAGCAGCAGGCTCTTCGGGTTGGCAAGCAGCGGCCCGAAGTCCGTCATCGCGCCGACGCCGATGAAGATGAGGCAGGGATAGATGCCGAGCTTGATGCCCAGATAAAGGTAATCAAGCAGCCCCGCGCCGTGGGAGAGGGCGGCCCAGTCCACCTTGCCGCCCGCGAAGAACTCGCTGTGGTAGATGCCCGCGCCGGGGAGGTTGGTCAGCAGCATGCCGACGGCGATGGGGAGCAGCAGCAGGGGCTCGAATTTCCGCCCGATGGCCAGCCAGAGCAGAACGCAGGAAACGCCGATCATGACCAGCGATTTCCAGTCGGACAGCATGGCGTAGAAGCCTGACTGGCGAAGGAAGTCCAGGATCGTGTCCATCGGCCCTCCTAGCGCAGTGTGCAGAGCAGCGCGCCTGTGTCGACGGCAGCGCCGGCGCGCACGTCCACGCTCTCCACGACCGCGTCGCGCGGGGAGACGATCTCATTCTCCATCTTCATGGCCTCCAGGACCATCAGCACCTGGCCTTTTTTGACCTGGCTGCCGGCCTGGACGGAAACGGAGAGGATGTTGCCCGGCATCGGGCTCCTGATGGCCTCGGTGCCCGATGCGGGGGCGGCCTGCGCCGCGGGCCGCGCGGCGGGCGCCGGAGCCGGGGAGGCGTTCACGCGGGGGGCGGCTGCTTCACCGGCCTCCATCGGCTCGATGGCGACCTCATATTCCTGCCCGTTCACGATGACCTTGTATTTCTTCATGCCCCGCCCCTCCTTTTGAATGAAACGACCCTGAACCCCGAAACGTCGGTGCCCTCGGCTTCCGCGACCGCGGCGCAGACCGCGGCAAGCAGCGCCGGCCTGTCGGCGACGGGCGCCTCCAATGCGGGCTGCGCCTGCGCCACTGCGATGGCCGGCTTGCGGTTGCCGAACCCGGCCCGCAGCGCGCCGCACAGCAGCACCAGCAGCCCCAGGCCCGTGAATACGATTCCCATACCGAGGAGTACAACCATCCACCAGGGAGTGTTCCAGCCCACCAAGCACCCCGATTCCGCCCCGCGCGGGGCGAGCAATTTGGGTTTACCTTACCATCCGAAGCGCCGTTTGGCAACAAACATCTTGTTATCGGCACGATAAGCGCGGTTTATGACATGCGCTCCCGGGCGCGTGGTTGACAAGCCTTCACCGCGGGATTATCCTGTGCGCGAAGAGCAACCGGAGGCGGACATATGGGCAGGACCATCGTACTTGGCGTGATTGGGGCGGACGTGCACGCGGTGGGCAACCAGATCCTGAATTACGCTTTTTCGGACGCGGGGTTCCGCGTCGTCAACCTGGGGGTCATGGTCTCCCAGGAGGAATTCATCGAGGCGGCCGTCGAGTCCGCCGCGGACGCCATCGTCGTTTCCTCCCTGTACGGGCATGGGGAGCTGGACTGCCAGGGCCTTCGCGAGAAGTGCGACGAGGCGGGGCTTAAGGATATCCTGCTGTACGTTGGCGGGAACATCGTCGTCGGTAAGCAGCCCTTCGGGGAAGTGGAGAAGCGATTCCAGGCGATGGGGTTCGACCGGGTGTTCGGCCCGGGCACCGCGCCGGAGGCCGGGATCCGCGCCCTGAACGAAGACCTGGCCCGGAGGGGGTAATGCGCCCCGTCCTGCTGATCGATTTCGGCTCAACCTACACGAAACTCACCGCGGTGGACACGCAGGCGCCCCGGATCCTCGGCGGGGCCCAGGCGTTCACGACCGCGTCCACGGACATCATGCGGGGGTTCGAGGAAGCGCTCGCGAGGCTCACGGCCTCCGCAGGCCCCCTGCGCTTTGACGCCCGGCTGGCCTGCTCCAGCGCGGCCGGGGGCCTGCGGATGGTGGTGTGCGGGCTCGTGCCCGCGCTGACCACGAAGGCCGCGCGCCTGGCCGCGTTCGGGGCCGGCGCCAAGGTGGTCCGGACCTACGCATACGGGCTGACGCGCGAGGACGTCCGGGAAATCGGGGAAACCGCTCCCGACATCCTGCTGCTGACTGGCGGCACCGACGGCGGGAATACGGAAGTCATCCTGCGCAACGCCGGCATGATTGCCGGTATCCCCGGGGAATGGCCTGTCGTTGTCGCGGGCAACCGCGGCGCCCAGGACGAGTGCGCGGAGATCCTTCGCGCCGGCACGCATCCCGTATATACCGCGGCCAACGTCATGCCGGAGATGAACCGCCTCAACCCCGGGCCGGTCCAGCAGGTCATCCGCGACGTGTTCCTCACGCGCATCGTGCGGGCCAAGGGGCTCAGCCGCGCCTCGGCGATGCTGGACGACATCCTGATGCCGACGCCGTCGGCCGCCCTCGCCGCGCTGACCCTCCTGTCCGAGGGCACGAAGGCGACGCGGGGGCTGGGCGAGCTCGCGGCGGTGGACCTCGGGGGCGCGACCACCGACGTGTATTCCATCGCCAGGGGCGACCCCGCAAAACCGGGCGTGTTCCTGCGCGGGCTGCCGGAGCCCTATGCCAAGCGGACCGTCGAGGGGGACATCGGCATGCGCTACAGCGCGGCCGGGGTGCTGGAGGCGGCGGGGGCTGAGCAGCTGGCCGCCCATGCGGGCGTCACTACGGAATCGTTGCTGGATTATGCGGCGCGCCTGCGTTCCGCCCCCGACACCCTGCCGGAAAGCCCCGAGGAGGAAGCGCTGGACCGCGCCCTCGCCATCGGGGCCGTGGGAGCGGCATTCGCGCGGCACTGCGGCACGCTGGAGCGGGTGTACACCCCGGCGGGGCCCGTGGACCAGCAGAACGGGAAGGACCTCACCTCCGTGCGGCGCGTCGTCCTGACCGGCGGGGCGCTGATATACGCCCGGGACGCGCAGGACATCCTGAACCACTCCCTGGCGATGCAGCCGCCGTCGTCCCTTTGCCCGCGCGGCGCGGGCGCGCTGACGGACAGGCGCTACGCGCTGTCCGCGATGGGGCTGCTGGGCGGGGCGGACCCGGAGGCGGCGCTTCGGCTGATGCTGGATGATTTTGGAAAGGAAGAGAACGATGCGGCTGGTTAACAGGAAGTGGCCCGAGGCCGACCTCATGGAGCGCCGCAGGGAAGCCCTCGGCACGTGGCCGACCGGGGCGGAGGTGGACCTGCAGGAGGCGCTGGAATACCAGAAGGCCATCCCGCGGGAGAAGCGGTTTGTTACGAAGCTGGATGAAGCCCTTCAGAAGGGTACCACCCTCATCCAGCCGCGCGCGGGCGTCCCGCTGATCCAGGAGCACATCACGCTGCTCACCCACCTGGAGCGCGAGGGCGAGGCGGACCTGCTGCCCACGACCATCGACAGCTACACCCGCCTGAACCGCTACGAGGACGCCAAACGGGGCATCGAGGAATCAATGGCCTCGGGCAAGGCGATGCTCAACGGTTTCCCCGCGGTCAACCACGGGGTGCAGGGGTGCAGGATGGTCACCTCGTCGGTGGCATCCCCGGTGCAGGTGCGCCACGGGACCCCCGACGCCCGGCTGCTGTGCGAGATCGCGCTCGCGGGCGGCTTCACGAGCTTCGAGGGCGGCGGCATCTCCTACAACATCCCCTACGCCAAGAACGTATCCATGGAGGATACGCTGTTCAACTGGCAGTACTGCGACCGGCTCGTGGGCTATTATGAGGAGAACGGCATCAGCGTCAACCGCGAGCCGTTCGGCCCGCTGACCGGCACGCTCGTACCGCCCTGCATCTCCAATTCCGTCGCCATCATCGAGGCGCTCCTGGCCGCCGAGCAGGGGGTCCGGAACGTGACGGTGGGGTACGGGCAGTGCGGCAACCTGGTGCAGGACGTCGCCGCCATCCGCATGCTCCGGGCGCAGACGGAGGAATATCTAGGGAAGTTCGGCTATCATGACGTGACCGTCAGCACGGTGCTGCACCAGTGGATGGGCGGCTTCCCGCAGGACGAGGCCAAGGCGTTCGCGGTCATCTGCCTGGGCAGCGCTGCGGCCGCGCTGTCCGGCGCGACGAAGGTCATCGTGAAGTCGCCGCACGAGGCGATGGGTGTCCCGACCAAGGAAGCCAACGCGGCGGGCCTGCGGGCTACCCGCCAGGCCATCATGATGCTGCAGGACCAGAAGATGGCCGAGGGCGAGCTGCTGCAGTCCGAGATGGACACCCTGCGCGAGGAGACGGACAGCATCCTGGGCCGCGTCCTGGACCTCGGGGAGGGCGACCTCGCGGTGGGCACGGTGCGGGCGTTCGAGGCGGGCGTCATCGACGTGCCGTTCGCGCCGAGCCGCTACAACGCGGGCAAGATCATGCCGGCCCGTGACAACGACGGCGCGGTGCGCCTGCTGGATACGGGCAGGCTGCCGTTCTCCGACAGGCTGAAGGCATTCCACAGGGAGAAGCTGGAGGGCCGCGCGCGCGCGGAGAACCGCGGCGTGTCCTTCCAGATGGTCATCGACGACATTTACGCG
>DATHTQ010000401.1:0-4000 GCA_035463055.1 Candidatus Limnocylindria bacterium | reverse complement strand
GCCCCGGCCATGCCACACCCGCAGCGTGGAACCCGAAAGGAGAACCCCTGTTTCAAATGGACCGTGAACTGATCCGCATGGAGGGCATCACCAAGGAGTTCCCCGGCGTCAAGGCGCTCCGGGGAGCCTGCTTCGACCTGCGCGCCGGCGAAGTGCACGCCCTGGTCGGCGAGAACGGGGCGGGGAAGTCCACCCTGATGAAGATCCTTACCGGCGTATACCGCAAGGACGCGGGGACGGTGCACGTCCGCGGTGCCGAAACGGACGTCCACGGCGTCAGGGACGCGCAGAACCTGGGGATCGTGATGATCCACCAGGAGCTGAACCTGATGAACCACCTCACGGTCGCGCAGAACATCTTTATCGGCCGGGAGGAGCGCGGCGCGCTCCCGCTGTTCCTGAGCGACGAGAAGATCAACCGGAAAGCGGCGGACATCCTGCGGCGGCTCAACGTCACCATCGACCCTTCCACGCGGGTGGGGGACCTCACCGTCGCCAGGCAGCAGATGGTCGAGATTGCCAAGGCGCTGTCCTATGACTCCGAGATCCTCATCATGGACGAGCCGACGGCGTCCCTGACGGAGGGCGAAACCGAGGAGCTGTTCCGCGTCATGCGCATCCTGCGGGATGAGGGGAAGGGGATCGTCTACATCTCCCACCGCCTGGATGAATTGATGAAGGTCTCTGATCGCGTGACGGTGATGCGCGACGGGGAGCATATCCGCACGATGGACACGGCGGATACCTCCATCCCGGAAATCATCCGCCTGATGGTCGGGCGCGAGCTGTTTGCACAGAAGAAGGGAAGCGGCGTTCCGTGCGACGCTCCCGTGGTGTTTGAAGTGCGCGGCCTGGAGCGCGGCAGGATGGTGCGGAACGTGTCGTTTTCGGTGCGCCGCGGCGAGATCCTCGGCATGGCCGGGCTGGTGGGCGCCGGGAGGACGGAAACCGCGCGCGCCCTGTTCGGTGCGGACCGCAGGACCGCCGGGGAGATCCTCGTGAACGGCAAGCCCGTGGACATTAGGACGCCCGCAGACGCCGTCCGCCACGGCATCGCCTATCTGTCGGAGGACCGCAAGCGCTACGGACTGATGCTGGGGATGGACGTGGCATCCAACGCGGCCATCGCTGCCATGGAGCGTTTCCTGCGGGCCGGGGCGTTCGTCCGGTTCAGGGAGGTGGAGGGGAACGCCGAAGGGATGGTCCGCAGCCTCGACATCCGCACGCCGTCGGTCAGCCAGCTGGCGCGCTACCTGTCCGGCGGGAACCAGCAGAAGGTCGTCCTCGCCAAGTGGCTGACCCGGGACTGCGACGTCCTGATCTTCGACGAGCCCACGCGCGGCATCGACGTGGGCGCGAAGAGCGAGATCTACAGGCTCCTGCAGGACCTTGCCTCGAAGGGGAAGGCGATCGTCCTCATCTCCTCCGAGCTGCCCGAGATCATGCGCCTGTGCGACAGGGTCGTGGTCATGTGCGAGGGCAGGGTGACCGGCGAGGCGGAAGGCGATGCACTGACCCAGGAGCGGATCATGGAACTGGCCACCAGGCGGGAAACGGTTGAGCGGAGGATGGGGGCATGAGGGACCGGCTCAGGTACAGGGGAGGCACGCAGCAGCTGATCATATTGGGGACGCTGGCGGTGCTGTTCGGTTTTTTCACGGCCATGCGGCCCAGCTTCGCCAGCTACCTCAACGTCATGACCATCGCGCTGTCCACCTGCGTCAACGGCATCCTGGCCCTGGGCGTGACCTTCGTCATCACGTCGGGCGGAATCGACCTGTCCCTGGGGACGACGATGACGTTCTGCTCCGTGATGAGCGGCGTGTCCTTCGTCAGCTGGGGATTCCCGATCTGGGCCGCGGTACCGTTCGGGTTCCTGGTCGGGGCCGCTTGCGGCGCCGTCAGCGGCATCGCGATCACCAAGATGAAGCTGCCCCCGTTCATCGCGACGATGTCCATGCAGATGATCACCAAGGGACTGTCGCTGGTGGTGTCGGGCATCAAGCCGGTGTATTTCACCGCCGCCCCCGGCTACAAGAAGATCGCCATGGGGAACTTCCTGGGCATCGAAGGCCTGTACACCGCGTTCGTCCTGTTTGTCGCGGTCATCCTCATCGCGTACGCGCTCTACTCGAAGACGCTGCTGGGCCGATACACCACCGCCATCGGGTCCAACCAGGAAGCCGCGCGGCTGTCGGGCATCAGGACGGACAAGTGGAAGATCCTGATCTACATGACGTGCGGGGTGTTCAGCGCGGCGGCGGGCCTCATCATGAGCTCCAGGCTCGGGTCCGCGCAGCCGCAGCTCGGCCCGGGGTACGAGCTGGAAGCCATCGCGGCGGCGGTCATCGGGGGGACATCCATGTCGGGAGGTGAGGGGTCGATCATTGGAACCGTCATCGGGGCGTTCATCATTTCCGTGCTGACCAACGGGCTCAGGACCATGGCCGTATCCACCGAATGGCAGACCGTCGTTACGGGCGTCGTGCTCGCGCTGGCCGTGTATTTCGACATGCTTAGGCGCCGGCGCCGCGAACGCGCGTGAACCGGACCCAAAAACCGCAGGAGGCAAACATGAAAAGGATCGTCGGGCTACTTCTGGCAGCGATGCTGCTCCTCTCCGGCGCCGCGATGGCGCAGACCGCCAAGCCCCTGGAAGGCAAGTTCATCCCCGTCCTCCCCCTGGGGGTCGCGCACCAGTTCTGGCAGGCCGTGCGCATGGGCGCCGAGCAGGCCGCCGAGGAATATGGCGTGGACATCATCTTCGATGGCCCGCAGGACGAGACGATGGTGGACAAGCAGGTGGATATCCTGCGCGCCAACCTCGCCAACGAAAAGCTCGTCGCGGTCGCGATGGCGGCCATCGACATCGAGTCCGTCCGCGCCCTGCTGGAGGACGTCAAGGCCAAGGGCATGCCGGTCGTAGGGTTCGACGCGGGCATCGGCGCGGTCGCGGATGTCAACTGCTCCACCTCCAACTACGCCGCGGGCGAACTCGCCGCGCAGAACGCCATCCGGCTCCTGGGCACGGAAGGGAAGATCGCCGTGGTCGGCCACAGCCAAACCGTGGTGGACGCCGTCGCCCGCGTGCAGGGGTTCGTGGACTATATCAAGGCCAACTCCAACCTGCAGGTCGTGGACACCCAGTACGGCGACGGCGACCACCTCAAGTCCGCCGACATCGCCAAGTCCATGCTGATCGCCAACCCGGACATCCAGCTGATGTACGCCTCCAACGAGGGCGCCTGCGTGGGAGCCTACAACGGCCTGCAGGAAATCGGGATGATCGGCAAAGTGATGCTCATCGGCTTTGACTCCTCCGCCGCGCTCAAGGCTGGCGTGCGCGCGGGCGAAATCGCCGGCGCCATCACCCAGGACCCGGTCGGCATGGGCTACCCCGCCGTCGCCACCGCATGCAAGCTGGCGCTGGGCGAAACGGTTGAGACCACGCCGGACGCCAGCGGCGTCCCCTTCATCGACACCGGCTGCTACTGGTACGACGCGGGCAACATGGACGAGCCGCACATCGCCCCGCTGCTGTACGACTGACACGCGCACACCGCCTGCCGGGCGGCATAGGCCCGGCGGGCGGCGAAATAGAACAAGCAAGGAAAGGCAGGTACCCCCATGAAGAAACTGGCAGCCCTGTTCCTGGCCGCGGCGATGCTCCTCTCCCTCTCCCTGGGCGCAACGGCTGAGGAGACCAAGATCGGCGTGAGCATCATGGAGCTCACCGCGTACACCTGGTACCTGGGCGTCATCGACGGCGTACGGCAGTGGGCCGCGGAGCATCCCGAAGCGGGCTTTACGTTCCAGTTCGAGGACTCCCGCTCCGACGTGTCCACGATGCTCAACAACGTGGACAACCTCCTCACCTGGGGAGCCAAGGGCATCATCCTCTTCCCGGCCGACGCCTCCTCCGCCATCCCGACCATGAAGCAGTACGTCGCCCAGGGCATCCCCTTCGTCATCGGCGACTACGCGCAGCAGCCCGCCAGCC
>DATHTQ010000400.1:0-3085 GCA_035463055.1 Candidatus Limnocylindria bacterium | reverse complement strand
CAGGACGCTGGACCCCGAGCTGTCCCAGCGGCTCGGCATCCGCATCGTCTACCAGGAGAACGACCTCGTCCCCTCGATGAACGCGGTGGAGAACATCTTCGTGGGCCAGGAGCGCACGCGGGCGCTGGGCTGGCTGGACCGCAAGGGCATGCTCAGGCTCGTGAGGGACACGATGGCGGAGTTCGGGATCCGCATCAACCCCCTGCAGAAGATCGAGGACATGTCCGTATCGGACCAGCAGTTCGTGAAGATCCTCAAGGCGCTGATGCAGCAGAGCCGCGTGCTCATCCTGGACGAGCCCACGTCGATGTTCAATGTCGAGGATGCGGGCAAGGTGCTCCGCCTGGTGCGCGAGATATCGGGCAGGGGCATCGGCGTGATCTATATCTCCCATTTCCTGGAGGAGGTCGTGCAGATCGCTGACCGCATCACCGTCATCCGCGACGGCGAGGTCGTCCGCACGTACGACAACGCCGGGAAGGACACCTCGCTCGCGGACATCACGCGCGACATGGTGGGCCGGTCGGTGGACGTCTTCTACAAGCGCGCGCGGTTCGCGGTGTCCGGGGAGCCCATGCTGGAGGTCAGGGACCTGAAGCTCCGCAGGAATGCCCCGCCCGTCAGTTTTTCGGTAGGGTGCGGCGAGATCCTGGGCATGTTCGGCATGGTCGGCTCCGGGCGGACGGAGATCGTGCGCGCCGTGTGTGGCGCGGACCCGTTCTATTCCGGCGACATCCTCATGAAGGGCCGGAAGCTGGACATCCGCAGCCCCCGCGACGCCATCGACGCGGGCATCGCGCACATCACCGAGGACCGGCAGCGCCTGGGCCTCAACCTGAACGCCAGCGTGCTGGAGAACGCGCTGATGGTCAAGCTGCGCAGCCTGCGGACCGGCATCACCTACGACTACCGCAAGCACGCGCCGCTGGTCAAGCCCATCGTCGAGGAGCTCAACATCAAGACGCCGGGCCTGCTCCAGCCGGTCGTGTACCTGTCCGGAGGCAACCAGCAGAAGGTGGTCCTGGGCAAGTGGCTGATCGCCCAGGCCGAGACCTATGTCTTCGACGAGCCCACGCGCGGGATCGACGTCAACACCAAGGCGGAGTTCTACCGCCTGATGGTTTCGCTGGCCAGGAAGGGCAAGAGCGTCGTCATGGTATCCTCCGAGCTGCCGGAGCTGATTTCCATGAGCGACCGTGTGCTGGTGGTGCGGGACGGGGCCATCCGCTGCGCACTGGAAGGCGGCGGGATCACCGAGGAGAACATCATCCGAGAAGCTTTAGGAGTCATTGAGCATGCCCAGTAAATTACGCTTTCTCAGGGACCAGCGCGCCCTCCTGGCTATAGTCATCGTGCTGCTGGTGGTCACCGTCGGGATCATCAACCCGCGGTTCGTGCGCATCAACAACATCAGCGCCATCCTCCAGCAGATCTCCGTCCTGGGCGTGCTGACCATGTCCATGTCCATGCTGCTCATCAGCGGGGGCATCGACCTGTCCATCGGCAACATGATGACGCTCTCGGGCGTCGTGGTCGCGACGGTCCTGATGCGGGGCGGAAGCCTGGCGCTGGCGGTCGTCGCCGGCATTGCCGTCTCCACCGCGTGCGGGCTGCTCAACGGTTTCATCATCGCGAAATCGCGCTCCATGCCGCTCATCATCACGCTGGGCACGGGGCAGATGTTCTACGGCGTCTCGCTGCTGATCGCGGGCGGCTCGTTCCTGCAGTTCCAGAACCGGCTGGACTTCCTGCGCAAAATCAAGCTGTTCGACTTCCTGCCGCTGATGGTCATCTTCATGCTGGGCATCGTGCTCTTGATGTTCGTGCTGCTCAACCGGACCAAGTTCGGCCGGCGCATCGTCGCCATCGGCGGCAACGAGCGCAACGCCTACCTCTCCGGCATCCCGGTGGACCTGTACAAGATCCTGGCCTACGGGCTGGGCGGCTCCATCGTGTCCATCGCCGGGCTCATCTTCGCCGCGCGGCTCAACGCCATCACCGCCAGCGCCGGGGCCGGGTACGAGCTGGACGCGCTGGTGGCGGCGGTCATCGGCGGGGTTACGTTCGAGGGCGGGCGCGGCACGGTGCTAGGCGCGTTTTTGGGGTGCCTGCTCATCGGCATCATCTCCAACGCGCTGGACATCCTGGGCGTGGACGCCTACGTGAAGATCGTCATCACGGGCGCCATCATCGTGAGCGCCGTGGTGCTCAGCAACGTCGACAAGCTGCGCAGGAGGGCCTGAGCGGCCGGGCGCGGCAACGCGCGGGGAAGTAGAATGAAGACAGGCGTCAGTTTCTTTACCTTCGGCCAGGACGCGGACATCATGGAAGCCTGCGCCCAGTCGGCAAAGGCCGGCTACGACGGCGTCGAGCTGGTGCTCAGCGAAAGCGGCTCGTTGCCGATGGGCATCACGGAGCGGGAGTTGGTTGCCCTGCGGCGGCGCATCGGGGACATGGGCCTGTCCGTGTGCTCGGTTGGGGCATGGAACCTGTGGCAGTACAATATGGCCGGGGAGGACCCGCATGCGGCGTCGCACGCCCGGGACATCGTCCGCAAGCAGATCGAGTGCGCCTCCCTGCTGGGGGCGGACACCGTGCTGGTGGTCCCGGGCTGGGTGGGCACCAATTTCGCGCCCGGCGTCGTTTCCTATGACGTCGCGTACGACAATGCCTCCCGCGCGCTCGGGGAGCTTGCCCCGTTCGCTGCGGCGGCCCGGGTCGCCATCGGCGTGGAGAACGTGTGGAACAAGTTCCTCCTGTCCCCGCTGGAGTTCCGCCGTTTCCTGGATGAGATCGGCAGCCCCTGGGTGGGCGCGTACTTCGACGTGGGCAACATCATCTATATCGGCTATCCGGAGCAGTGGCTGAGGATCCTCGGCAAGAAGCACGTCAAGAAGGTCCATTTCTGCGACTGCCGCGGGGACCAGGCGGGCCTGGGGATGTTCGTCGACCTGCTGGAAGGGGACGTGGACTTCGCGGCGGTCATGGGGGCGCTTCGGGATATCGGGTACGACGACTGGCTGACGGTCGAGTTCCTGCCCAATTACAAGCGCTTCCCCTACCAGTCCATTATCAATGCCCGGCT
>DATHTQ010000399.1:0-9410 GCA_035463055.1 Candidatus Limnocylindria bacterium | reverse complement strand
CACGCGCGACGTGGAGGCCACGGCGGCCCAGATCAAGGCGCTGGCAGAGGCCGGCTGCGACCTGGTGCGCGTCTCCGTCTTCGACCGGGACTGCGCCGCAGCCGTGAGGCGGCTCAAGGACGCAAGCCCCGTGCCGCTGGCCGCGGACATCCATTTCGACCATGAGCTGGCGCTGCTGGCGCTGGAGAACGGCATCGACAAACTGCGCATCAACCCGGGCAACCTCCGAAGTGAGCGGGAGGTGCGGCTCGTCGCGGACGCCGCGAAGGCCCACGGCGTGCCCATCCGGGTGGGAGTCAACTCCGGGTCGCTGCCCAAGGACGTCCTGGCGCGCGACGGCGGCGTGACCGCGCAGGGCATGGTGGACGGCGCGCTCTACCACATCCGGATGCTGGAAGCCGCGGGCTTCCACGACACCGTCATCTCGCTGAAGACCAGCGACGTGCGCCTTACCGTTGATACGTACCGCCTCGCCGCGCGCACGTTCGATTACCCGCTGCACCTTGGCGTCACCGAGGCGGGACTGCCCGGCCAGGGCACCATCAAGAGCGCCATCTGCGTCGGCAGCCTGCTGCTGGACGGCATCGGCGACACCGTGCGCGTCTCGCTGACGGGCTCGCCGCTGTACGAGCCGGAAGCCGCCATCTCCATCCTGCGCGCGCTCGGCCTGCGCCCCGGGGTGGAGCTCATCTCGTGCCCCACGTGCGGGCGCACCGCGATGGACGTGGAGCGCGTCGCCCGCGCGGTGGAGGAGGGGACCCGGGACATCAAGACCCCGCTCAAGGTCGCGGTAATGGGCTGCGTCGTCAACGGCCCCGGCGAGGCGAAGGGCGCGGACGCCGCCCTGTGCGGAGGGCACAGCGGCAGCGCGCTGTATATCAAGGGGGAGTTCGTGCGCAAGATCACCGGGGACCCGGTACCCGAGTTCCTCGCCGTCATCCGCGAGCTTGCGCAGAAGGGAACCTGATGAGCTCCACCGGCTTTTTCGACGCCGTCCACCGCGCCATCCCCGGGCTGGAAGGGAAGCTGCAGCTGGACCACATAGACTACTACACCGACCGCAAGAAGGCGGTCGCCTATTTCACGTCGTCCGCGCTGATCCGCAACGGGGAGTTCACGGCCATCCGCCGCCAGCTTTCCCGCATGTTCCCGCGCATCCCGATGGCGCTGCGCGTGGCGTCCCCCGCGCTGGCGGAGGATTTCCTTCAGAACCCGGACAAGTACCGCGACGTGTTCGAGCCCATCCTGCTCAACGAGTACCCCGCGATGACCCCCTATATCTCCAGCGTCGGCTGGAGCGCCGCGCCCGGGGGCATCGCGCTGGAAATCACGGACCCCTTCTCCTACGAGTACATGAGCCGCCAGGAAGTGCGCCGGAAGCTGGCGGACGCCATCTTCGACATCTTCCTCATCCGCCCGGAAATCACGCTGAAGAAGTCCGTGGACGAGCGCCTGCTGGTGGAGAGGCAGAACGAGATCCGCCGGCGCGAGACCGAGCTGCTCAGCGCCGAGCCCGCGCCCAGGCCCCCCGAGGCGCCAGCCGCCCCGAAGAAAAGGCAAATCATCTACGGCGGCAAGATCGGGCCGGAGCCCGTCCCCATCAAGGGCCTGACCGAGCTTTCGGGCAAGGTCATCGTTGCGGGCAAGGTCATCGCCGCGCAGAAGCGGGCCGTCGGGAAAAACGAGTCCATGCTCGTCACGTTCTCCATCACCGACGGCAGTGACAGCATCCCGTGCAAGCTGTTCATCGGCGGTAGGCGGGGGCCGTACGGGGACGACGCGCAGGACGCGGACCCGGAGGCCGTCAAGCGGGCCGCGGACGACGTGCTTTCGCAGGTCCAGCCTGGCGCGGGCGTGAAGGTTCGCGGCGTGTGCCGTATCGACATCTACGACAAGGCGCTGACCGTGGAGGTGCGCGACATCGTTGGGTTAGACCTGGTTTGCCGGCAGGACAAGGCCGCACAAAAGCGGGTGGAGCTTCGCGCGCATACCCAGATGAGCGACATGGACGGCATCATGTCCGCCGCGGACCTCATCCGCCGCGCGGCGGAGTTCGGGCACAAGGCCATTGCCATCACGGACGCGGGGGTCGTCCAGGCGTTCCCGCAGGCGTTCCAGGCCGCGAAGAAGCACAAGATCAAGCTGATACCGGGCATGGCAGGCATGATGACGGACGATTCCGTTATCGTGACGACGCCGGACGACCGGTCCCTGGACGAGCCCATCATCGTGTTCGACGTGGAGACCACCGGCCTCAACCCCCAGGCGGACCGCGTCATCGAGTTCGGCGCGGTGAGATTCGAGGGCGGCCAGGTGACGGACACGTTCTCCATGCTGGTCAACCCCGGGATGCCGCTGGACCCCAAAGTCGTCAAGATCACGGGCATCAAGGACTACATGCTCATGGGGGAACCGCCCGCCGCGGAGATCCTTCCCAAATTCATGGCCTTCATCGGCGACTGTGCCCTGGCGGCGCACAACGCCTCGTTTGACATGGCGTTCCTCCAGGCGGAGTTGGCCCGGCTCGGTCAGTCCGTCAGCCCGCCGGTGATCGACACCCTCAGCTTCTCGCAGAAGCTCTACCCCGACCTGAAGCGCCACCGCCTGCAGGACCTGTGCCGCTACCTGGGCGTCACGCTCAAGAACGCGCACCGGGCCGTGCATGACGCAGGGGCGACGGCGCAGTGCCTGTCGGCGATGCTCGCCCAGGCGAGGGAGCGGGGCGCGCAGACGCTCAGGGACGTCAACGACAAGGTAACGGGGTTCTCCCGCGGCGCGCGGCATGAGGTGACGCTGCTGGTGCACGCGCAGGAGGGGATGGTCAGCCTCAACCGGCTCGTTTCGCTCTCCCACACCCGCTATTTCGTACGCGAGCCGCTGCTGCCCCGCGAGGAAATCGTCAAAAACCGCACCGGCTTGCTGCTGGGCAGCGGATGCGCGGCGGGCGAGCTGTTCGAGGCCGCACGCGACGGCAAGCCCATGGCGGAGTTGGAGGGCATCGCATCCTTCTACGATTTCCTGGAGGTCCAGCCGGAGGCGAACTACGAGCACCTCATCCGCGCGGGCCGCATCCTCGACAAGGCGCAACTGCGCCAGATCAACGAAACCATCCTGGGCGTGGGGGAGAAGCTGGGCATCCCCGTTGTGGCAACCGGGGACCCTCGGTTCCTGGACCCGGACGACAAGATTTTCCGGGCCATCCTCAAGAACAGCCTCCCCATGGAGAAGGAGGGCTGCGACGACCAGCCCCCGCTGTACTTCAAGACGACGGACGAGATGCTGGAGGATTTCAGCTGGCTCCCCGAGGAAAAGGCGCGGGAGATCGTCGTCGATAACCCGCAGAAAATCGCGGCGCGCGTGGGCGACATCACGCTGTATCCCAGGCACCCGGAGAACCTGACGACGTTCGCGCCCGTGCTGGAAGGCTCCGAGGAGGGCATCCGCAGCCAGTCCCACAACGAGGCGGAAAGCCGCTACGGCGCGCCGCTGCCCGACATCGTGCGCGAGCGCCTGGACAAGGAACTCCACGCCATCACGAAGTACGGCTACGCGACGCTGTACTCCATTGCCGCCCGGCTCGTGCAGAAATCCATCAGCGACGGCTACATGGTTGGAAGCCGCGGCTCGGTGGGCTCGTCGCTGGTCGCGACGATGTGCGGCATCACCGAGGTCAACCCGCTGCCGCCTCATTACTTGTGCCCCGCGTGCAGGCATTCGGTCTTCGACGTCCCGCCGGAATACCAGTCGGGCGTGGACCTGCCGGACCGGGACTGCCCCCGCTGCGGCACGCGGATGAAAAAGGACGGGTATGACATCCCCTTCGAGGTGTTCCTGGGATTCGAGGGGGACAAGGTGCCCGATATCGACCTCAATTTCTGCAGCGAGTACCAGGGCACCGCCCACGCCTACCTGGAGGAGTTGTTCGGCAAGGACTACGTGTTCCGCGCCGGCACCATCGGCACCCTCAAGGAGAAGACCGCGTTCGGCCTGGTGCTCAAGTATTTTGAGGAGCGAGGCACCGACGTTTCGCCAGCGGAGAAGAACCGCCTGGCGCAGGGCCTGCTGGGCGTGAAGCGCACGACGGGGCAGCACCCGGGCGGAATGGTCATCCTTCCCAAGGACTACGAAATCAACGCGTTCACGCCCATCCAGCACCCCGCGAACGACCTCACCTCCCCGGCGGTCACGACGCATTATGAGTTCAAGTCGATGCACGACATCCTGGTCAAGGTGGACGTGCTCGGCCACGACGACCCCACGATGATCAAGGAGCTGGAGGAGCTGTCCGGCGTACATTACCAGGACGTCCCGCTGGACGACCCGCAGGTGATGGCGCTCTTCCGCTCGCCGGAGCCCCTGGGCCTGACCGCGGAGCAGCTGCGCTGGAGCACGGGGACGCTGGGCATCCCGGAGTTCGGCACGCCGTTCGTGCGCGGCATCCTCGAGGACACACAGCCGGTGTCCATGGCGGACCTCATCCGCATATCCGGCCTCTCCCACGGCAAGGAGGTCTGGTCCGGCAACTCCCGCGAGCTCATCCTCGGCGGCGTCGCCAAACTGACCGAGTGCATCTGCACGCGCGAGGACATCATGACCGCGCTGATGAACAAGGGCCTGGGGAGCAAGCTGTCCTTCGACATCATGGAGAGCGTGCGCAAGGGCAAGGGCCTGACCCCGAAGATGGAGCAGGAGATGCGCGAGCGGGACGTGCCCGACTGGTTCATCAAGAGCTGCAAGAAGATCGCCTACATGTTCCCCAAGGGCCACGCGGTCGCCTACGTGACGATGGCGCTGCGGCTGGGCTGGTTCAAGGTGCACATGCCGCTGGCCTACTACGCCGCGTACTTCACCATCCGGGGCCGGGACTTCAACGCCCTGACGATGGCCAGGCCGGTCTCCTTCATCCGGGAAGCGCTGGACGCGCTGTACCGGCTCAGCCCGAAGGAACTGACCGACAAGAACGAGAAGGAGATCACGGCGCTGGAGATGGTGCACGAGATGGGGCAGCGCGGGTTCGTCTTCCTTCCGGTGGACCTGTACAAGAGCGACGCGGCCAAGTTCCGCATCGAGGGCAACGGACTGCGCTGCCCGTTCACGTCGCTCAGCGGCTTCGGGGAAAGCGCGGCGCGCGGCATCACCCAGAGCAGGGAGGGCGGGTTCATCTCCATCCAGGACCTTAAGGACAGGGCCGGCATCAGCAGCGCCTGCATCGAGCTGCTGCGGGAGTGCGGCGCGCTCAACGGCCTGACCGACAGCAACCAGGTGGACTTCTTTTCGCTGATATAGGAGGGATGATGATACGCGGCGTCATTTTCGACCTGGACGGCGTGCTCGTCTCGACCGACGAGTGCCACTTCCGCGCGTGGAAACGGATGGCGGACGAGGAAGGCATCCCCTTCTCCAGGGAGGACAACGCGCGCCTGCGCGGCGTCAGCCGGATGCAGAGCCTCGACATCATCCTGGAGCGCGCGGAACGCGAATATTCACCTGACGAGAAAGACGCGATGGCCGCGCGGAAGAACGCGTACTACGTGGACCTCATCGGCGAGCTGGACGCATCCTCGATGCTGCCCGGTGCGCTGGATACGGTCCGGGCGCTGCGGGACGCGGGAATACGGACCGCGATCGGCTCCTCCAGCAGGAACGCGCCGCTCATCCTGGACCGCCTGGGTATCCGGAACCTCTTTGACGCGGTGGCGGACGGCAACCAGATACGGCGCAGCAAGCCCGCCCCGGACGTGTTCCTGCTCGCCGCGGAACTGCTGGGCCTGAGCCCTGAGGAATGCGTCGTGGTGGAGGACGCGGACGCCGGCGTGGAAGCTGCGCTTTCCGCCGGGATGCGCGTCCTGGGCGTGGGCGAAGCGCACCACCACCCGCGCGCGCACCTGCGGGCGGAATCGCTGCAGGACGCGAACCTCGCCGCCTGGGTTGCGGAGGAGAACCGACGGTAGGCTCCATGGCACGGGAATGGCAAAGGGCGGAAACGATGCTTCCGCCCTTTGAATATGTGCGTCAGCCCGCTATTTCTTCCGCCCCGGCTCGAACTTGTTCTCCTGACCGCGCAGGAGCCGTGAGATGTTCGCGCGGTGCTGGTAGGCGGCGAGGGCGAAGAGGACGAGCGCCCACAGGCCGTACGGCAGGAAGCCCCTGGTGAACAGGATGAGCAGGGCGCTGAGCCCCACGAAGATGAGGCTGCCAACGGATACGTAGCGGGTCAGCACAATGCTCAGGATGGCCGCGCCGCCTGCAATGAGGGCCGGGACGGGGAACGTGAGGAGCAGCACCGCGATGGAGCAGACCACTCCCTTGCCGCCCTTGAACTTGTAGTACACAGGCCAGTTGTGGCCGATGACGGCGAACAGCCCTGCCGCGAGCATCCCCGGCATCCCCCCGATGAGCCTGCCAAGCAGCACCGCAAGCGCCGCCTTGAGGAAATCGCCCAGGAACG
Organism: Candidatus Limnocylindria bacterium; assembly: GCA_035463055.1. GTDB lineage: Bacteria > Bacillota > Clostridia > Christensenellales > Aristaeellaceae > UBA6115. The sequence continues at coordinate 2,962 of DATHTQ010000399.1, read as the reverse complement.
TCAGCAAGCCGTAGCCCAGCCCAAGGACGCGCGTCACGTTGGTCGCGCCGGAACTCCTGCTGCCCTCCCGGCGGATGTCCCGGCCCTGAAGGCGCGAGAGCGTGATGCCGGTGGAAAAGCTGCCGATCAGGTATGCGGAAACGATGACGAGAAGGTACTGCGGCACGCTCATGCGCCGGCCTCCTTGTCCCTGCTGCGCAGGAACAGCCGGATGGGGGTGCCCGTGAAATCAAACGCCTTGCGCATCTGGTTCTCCAGGTAGCGTTCGTAGGAAAAGTGCATCAGCGTCGGGTCGTTGACGAACAGCAGGAACGAGGGCGGGAACACGCCCGCCTGCGTCATGTAGAAGATCTTCAGCCGCCTGCCGCCCTCCATCGGCGGCTGCAGGGCAAGCTGTGCTTCGCCGATCATCTCGTTGAGCAGGCCCGTGGGCACCCGCTTGCCGGCCTGGGCGTACACCAGGGACACCGCCTCCCAGACCTGCTTTACCCGCTGCCCACTGAGCGCGGAGATGAACAGGACCGGGGCGTAGCTGATGAACCGCAGTTCCTCCAGCACCTCCAGGCGGTACTTCTCCAGTGTGCCTGTTTCCTTTTCTATCGCGTCCCACTTGTTGACCACGATGACGGCCGCCTTGCCCTCGTCCCGTATCATGCCGGCGATGCGCATGTCCTGCTCCGTGACCTTGTCCTGCGCGTCCAGCATCAGGATGGCGACGTCGCACCTGCGGATCGCGGCGATGGACCGGAGCACGCTGTAGCGCTCGAGGCTCTCCTCCTCGATGGAGCGCTTGCGGCGGATGCCTGCCGTGTCGATGACGTTGTAGACCGTTCCGTCCTCGTGCGTATAGGGCGTGTCGATCGCGTCCCGGGTCGTGCCGGGGATGTCGCTGACCATGACGCGCTCCTGGCCCAGCAGGCGGTTGGTCAGGCTGCTCTTGCCCACGTTCGGCCTGCCGACGATGGCGAGGTTGATGACGGAGGCGTTCTCATCTTCGTCGTCCGCTGTCTCGGGAGGAAGGCGCTTGACGATTTCGTCCAGCAGGTCGCCCAGGCCCAGGAGGTTTGCGCTGGAAATCCCGACCGGCTCACCCAGGGCGAGCGAATACGCCTCATACAGCGCGTCGTTGAGGCCCGCGTGGTCGAGCTTGTTGAGCACCAGCAGCACGGGCTTGCGCGAGCGGCGCAGGATGCCCGCGATGTCCTCGTCCTGGTGGGTCAGGCCTGTGCGGGCGTCGGTGAAGAACAGGATGAGGTCCGCCGTCTCGATGGCGACTTCCGCCTGGCGGCGCATCTGGACGTACAGCACGTCCTCGCTCTGTGTGTCGATGCCTCCGGTGTCGATGAGGGTGAACTCACGTCCGTTCCAGAGCGTGTCGGCGTAGATGCGGTCGCGGGTCACGCCGGGGATATCCTCGACGATCGCGATGCGCTGCCCCGCGATGGTGTTGAAGAAAGTGGACTTTCCTACGTTGGGCCTCCCGATGATGGCGACCAGGGGCTTTACCCGGGCCATGCGGTATCCTCCGTTTTCCGGCCGCTGATGGCCGCGTAAAAATCCCAGCCGTCGTTGCGGAACACCCGCAGCGGCATCCCCAGCGCCTCGCTGACGTCCTGCGGCGTCACGTCGTCCAGGAACATCGTGCCTTCGCTGTTGAGCATGTCGGACACGATGAGGACCTCGTCCGCCCGGATTCCCTTCGTCTGTGCGATGAGGTCCCGCCCGCCGATCAGCCCGGACACAGTGACGGTCTCCCCGAACATCTCGTTGCGGATGGGCACCAGCACCGCTTCCACCCAGTCGGGCTTGTACCTGGCGAGCCACGCCTGCGCGTAGGGGAATACCGCCGTCCCGCAGGGGAGCAGCACAGTCCGCTTTCCCCCGGCAAGGGCGGCGTCTGAATCCTCCGCGTGCACCGCGGCGAGCTCGTCCTCGAACTTGCGCAGCATCCCGACGCCGTTCTCCAGCTGGGGAACGTCCTCGTAAGCCTCCGCCTCCGGGACCGGCAGCCCCGCGATGGCGAAGAACTCGTCCGCCGCGAACGCGAACCGCGTCCCTGTCTCCCTCAGTGTCTTCTCTTGGAACGCGCCGGCCAGCGCCAGCACTTCGCGGGCCTTCTCCAGGGTGTACGGAAGGATGGGGGACAGGCCCTCGCGGTGTCGTGTGAGCCCCACGGGCACCAGGGCGACCGAGCGGGCGTGGGGATGGAGCGACAGGAGGTCGTTCAGGGACTTGACCATCGCGGGCCCGTCGTTGAGCCCGGGGCATAGGACGAGCTGGCAATGGAAATGGATGCCCGCGTCCCTGAGGCGCCGGAGCCGCTCCATCAGCAGCCCTGCGTGCCGGTTGCCCATGATTTCCGTGCGCAGCTCCTCATCTGTGGAGTGGACGGAGATGTACAGCGGGCTTGCGCGCCGCTTGATGATGCGTGCGAACTCGCGTTCGCTGACGTTGGTCAGCGTGATATAGCTGCCGGTCAGCAGCGACAGCCGCCAGTCATCGTCCTTGACGTACAGGGACTCGCGCATTCCCGGCGGCATCTGCGCCACGAAGCAGAACACGCAATTGTTACTGCACGTGCGAGGGTTGCCGATCAGGCTGTCGTCGAACTCCAGCCCCAGGGGCGTGGCGTCGTCCTTGAGGATGTCCACTTCCCGCTGCTGGCCGTCCTCCGACTGCAGCAGCACCTTGACGTGCCGCCTCGCGGTCAGGGCCTGGTAATCGATCTCATCCAGCACCGGCTCGCCGTTGATAAGCAACAGCACGTCACCCGGCTGGATGCGGTGCCGCTGGGCGGGGCTCCCCAACATGACGGACGAAATCCTGCGCATACGCCTCCTGAACAACCCGTTCATTATGCTTGAGTGTACCCGAGGGTGTCAATACAGCGTTGACGCGCAACGCTTTTCATGCTATATTGGTGTTCGCGCCGCGACGGGGAGAGTTGGCTGAGTGGTCTAAG
>DATHTQ010000398.1:0-2261 GCA_035463055.1 Candidatus Limnocylindria bacterium | reverse complement strand
CCTTCCCCTCCTCGCTGAGGAAGTCCGCCATCGGGTACTCGCCCATGGCCTTCGTGCAGCGGAACGTGACGTACGCGCCCGAGCCGCGCGCGTGGACGATGCGCTCGGGGATGCGCTCGTGGTCGAAGTGGGTCATCTTCTCGCGGAAATGGAAATCCTCCATCAGCGTGGGGCCGCGGTCCCCCGCCTTGAGGGAGAACTCGTCCTGCGCCATCTTGACGCCATGGTTGGTCGTGAGGTCGGTGCCGGTGTTGTCCACGCGGAAAGGCTCCAGCGCCTTGGATTTCTCGTCGTGCACCGGCGGGAGCTTGGGCTCCTGCTCCGGCCACAGCGGCGCGGTGGCGCCTACGGCCTTTGGCTCCGGCCGGTCGGCGGCGTTCTGGGCGGCCTTCGCTGTACGCCTGCGGCTTTCCTGCCCGCTGTCTGGCATGGGTTTCTCGGTTTTTCTGTTCATGGTTGTCCCCCTCGTCAATTCTTGTCCGCCGTGCGGTTATTTGGTTGTCGCTGGATGGGCGCGCCCGCGGAAGGTCCGGGCGGCCGCCCTGCCGGCTTTGGGCTCCCGGCGGCTGCATGCCGACGTTTGCCGTGCGCCTGGGTTCATGGGAAGTGGATGGCCTTGTCCGGATTCTAACCGCAGCGGCGGCATGCCAAACCCGGCCGCGTCCCGCAGGCGTTCCCGCGCCGGCCGGGCCGCGGCCTTTTATATGGATTTTTCAGGCGGAAAATATCGTGATAGGCGCCGCGTTTACCCCGCCATGCCCAGCGACGAGAGCGGCACGTCCTCGCGGATGGTCAGCAGCTCCTCGGCGAGGCCGTCCTGGTGCAGCCAGGCGTCGCGCAGCTCCTCGGTGTGGAAGATGAGCGGCATGCGCGGATGCACCCGCGCGGGCGCCCCCTGCGCGTCGCGCGTGATGATGACGAAGCGCCGAACGTCCTCGTCCGGGAAGAGCAGGCCCGCCATATACACGAGGCCGCCCTCCTCCTTCCCGAAGAAATGCGGCTTCTTTTCCGGCGTCCATTCATAGAACCCACGCGCCGGCACGAGGCACCGGCCGGAGCGCAGGCTGGGCTTGAACAGCGGGCTCTTGGCCGCGGTCTCGCTCCGCGCGTTGATGAGCAGGCTCTTCATGAAGCTCACCTTGACGCCGAAGCGCGCGGGGACGAGCCCCTCCGCCGCGTACACGGGCGCAACCTGGCTGGGCAGGATGTCCCCGGTCCTGATGGGGATCTCGGGATGCTCCAGCATCAGCTGGCGAACAGCCTCCTGGAAGCTGATGTTCTCATCCTCCGTCGTGACGTGGTATTTCCCGCACATGCTCGTCCTCCTCCAAAAACCACCGCTGCATGTCGTCCTGGAACAGCTGCGCCTGGGCCTGCCCGACGCGGATAGTATACCGCATTCCCTGGCCTCCCCCTTTTGTGGCCTGGGCAAGGCGGCGCTCCACCACGCGGTCGACAGGCACCGTCACGCCGTCCAGCGCGAACGACAGCGGCGTCACCTGCCCGGACGCCTCGATCCGCGCCGAAACCCGCACCCACGCCCTGCCCGCCATGCCTTATCCCCTCCCGTGCATCGCGCCCAGCGGCTGCAGGCTGTGGTCGTCCACCGGGTTGATGGAAAGCGCCTCCCGGTCCACCAGCATCAGGCCGCGGCGGATGGAGTTGTGGCCCCACCGCGCGCGGATGCCGTCCAGCGCGCCGTCCAGCGCCCGGGCGCGCCGCACGTCCCCCGGCTCCCACAGCGGCATCTGCAGGGGGCTCCAGGTGCTGACCAGGTCGCTGCCGCATACCCCCAGGGACCGCAGCGGCAGATGCCAGTCGTAATGCTCCCGCAGCAGCCCCAGCGCCGCGCGCGCGATGTCGGTGCCGCAGTCGCTTTCCCGTTTCAGGCGGCATTGCCGGCCCAGGCCGCCCAGCTCGGTGTCGCGCATCCATACCGACACGGTCCTGCACGCGAACCGGTGCGCGCGCAGGCGGGCGGCCACGCTGTCGGAGAGCAGGTAGAGCACCGCCTTGGCGTCGTCCTCATGTTTCAGGTCGTGCGGGGTCGTCGTCGAGTTGCCGATGGACTTGATTTCCTCCGCCTCCTCGGACCACAGCACCGGGGCGTCGTCCTCGCCGCGCGCGAAGCGGCGCAGCATGAGCCCGTTCTTGCCCAGCGTGGCGCGCAGCTGCTCCGCGGAGGCCCGCGCGACGTCGCCGATGGTGTACATCCCCAGCTCCGCCAGCCGCCGCTTGGTCGCCCGGCCGACGAACAGCAG
>DATHTQ010000397.1:0-1789 GCA_035463055.1 Candidatus Limnocylindria bacterium | reverse complement strand
GTCCCGACCGCGACCCCGACCCAGCCGCCGGCGTCCGCGACCGTCACCTACCGTGCGCTGCTGGTCGGGAACAGCAACTACGCCGGGTCGGTGTCCGACCTGGCGGCCGGCCCGGACCTCTCCGCGATGTCGGGGCTCCTTTCGAAGCTGAACATGTCCGGGAAGACGTACAAGATCACGACCAGGGCCGACCTGTCCGCCAGCGGCATCACCTCGGCCATCAGCTCGGCTTTCTCCGGCGCTGACGACGACGACATCTCCCTGTTCTACTACAGCGGCCACGGCGTGACCGATACGGGCACCTATGCCGGCGCGCTGGTTGGCGTGGACATCTCGTACCTGACCACCGCCCAGCTCGCCAGCGCCCTGAGCAAGGTGCCGGGCACCGTCATCGTCATCCTCGACAGCTGCGGCAGCGGCGCCGTCATCCAGTCCAAGAACGCCACCGGCGCTGCAACCGCGCAGGAGGCCGTGTCCCAGAATCCCGCCGCGTTCAACAGCGCCGTGCTGTCCGCGTTCTCGGGCTTCACCGCGAAGAGCGCGGAGATGGCGACCGGCTCCAAGTTCAAGGTCATCACCGCGTGCTCCATCGCCACGAGCACCTGGCAGAACGCGAACGGCGGGTTCTTCACCCAGGGCATCGCGCGCGCCGGGGCGCTCAACGGCTCCTTCATGAACGCCGACAATGACAAGAACGGGACCGTCACCCAGTCGGAAGCCTACTCCTACGCGCGCAGCTACAGCAAGTCCGTCAACGACAGCTCGGGCGTGATCCCCGAATGGGACATGCAGGTGCAGAGCTACCCGTCCGGCAGCGCGTTCCCCTTCTTCCAGCGCTGAGACCAGGCAGAGCAACTTTGATAGGCCGCGTCCTGCCTTGACATCAAGGACGCATCCCAGGCGCCCCGGCAATTTGCCGGGGTGCCTCTTTGCGTATTGGGGCGCTGCCGGTTCCCGCCAAATGCCATCCCGCAGGCTCTCGCAGGCCTGGCTTGGAAGGAAAGTCTTCCCGGGGCCGATGCCGTGTTTCGGAGACGCCACAAGGCAGGGGAATGGCGAATGTGATACATACAGAAATAAAGGTGATGGATTAATCGGGTCATGAAAGCACGGCGGGACCTTCCATTTCCGGCAGTATGTGATATAGTACCGGCACATGCGTCTGGGTCTTTATATGTATTCCGTGGGCGGGCGCGCATTGCCCTGGTATTGAACGGTACCAATCACATCATCATACGGGAGGCATTCATGAAATTGTCACGCGCCCTTGCCGGCCTGCTGTGCCTTGTGCTGCTCCTGGGCCTCATGCCCGCGATGCCTGGGAATGCGGCTGCCGCGGCGGCCGCCGAGACGCCGGCACGGGGAAGCGGCTTTGACAACCCGCTGCCCATGAAGCTGGGGCGGCGGGCGACCGGGATGATTTCCCGGGAACTCCCCGTCGTGTACTCCGAGGTGTCTAGTCCTACCTACGGGCGGTACACGCTTGTATCCGGCGGGCTGGAGGTCAAGGTCCGGCTGTACCGTCATGACAGGACGTGGGTCAAGACGTTCCTTCCTGAGATTCCGGACGGCGGCAGCGTGAAGCTGGTCGACGAGGAATTCACGGTCTCGAAGAAGGGGACGTACTACCTCGCCGTGGAGGCCTCCGGCGTGAAGAAGGCCGGTTCCTTCACCCTCACGCTCAGCGCGGCAGGGGACGCATCCCCTGCGCCCGCAACCCAGGCCCCCACCCCGCGGCCGACCCCCAGCCCGACGCCGACGGCCGGAGGCAAGCAGCCGGGCGCTGTCC
>DATHTQ010000396.1:0-7270 GCA_035463055.1 Candidatus Limnocylindria bacterium | reverse complement strand
GCCAACGCGCTGGGTTGCGACCTGGCCCGGCACGACAACGGCGTGATGGTGCTGCGCTTCCACCCGCAGTTCGCGGTGGACCCCGCCGCCCTGTACGCCGCGCTCCAGGGCGACCGGCGGCTCAGCCTCGCCTCGGGCAAGCGGCCGTCGCTGGTCATCCGCCTGAGCGGGCTGGAGCCCGTCGCGGCGACCCGCGCAAGCATTAAGGCACTTGAAGCACTTCTCTCCCGCATGAAGGAGGCCCGGCAGGCACCGGCGCCCGCGAAGTAGATCCCAATATCGTTCTGCCTACGAATTTCATAGAAGCTTCTTCCGCTTGAGGAGCAGGAAGATCCCCACCGCGACGATCACGGCAAAAGCGATGACGGTAGGGTATGCCCCCGGGTTGTCCAGCTCCGGCATATACTTGAAATTCATGCCGTACCACCCGACCAGCAGGTTCAGCGGGAGGAATATCGCGGTCAGCACGGTGAAGGCCTTCATCGTGTTGTTGATGTTGTAGTTCAGCGCCGCGTCCAGCATGTCGCGCATGTGCATCAGGCCTTCCCCCAGCAGCTGCACGCCGCGGATGAGCCGCTCCGCCTTGGCTATGAACACCCCGAACAGGGTTTCCGCCTGGGCGTCGAGCAGGCCGTTGCGGTTCTCCTGCAGGTCCGTGCCGATGTCCACCAGCTGCTCGTAATAGTTGCGCAGGATGGACAGGTCGCTGCGGTATCCGTAAAACACGCTGTTGAGCTCGCTGGCCGCCTTGCCCTTGACGACCTCGTCCTCCAGCTGGAGGAACTTGGCCTCGATGCTCTCCAGCTTCCTGTTGCCCCCGCGCAGCAGGCGCTCCAGGAAGCGGTAGAACACCTCGGGGATGCTCTTGCTGCCCTGCTCGCCCTCCAGCGTGGACTGGAACGTCTTCACCTCGCTGTCGTCGCGGTCCAGCACCTCGACGAGGCACAGCAGGTCCTTCTTCAGGATGAACAGCACGTTGTCCATGTCTTCGTGGAGGTTTTCCACGTTGATGATGTTGAGGAACCCCGCGCTGTACTCCTCGTAGACTTCCAGGCTGCTGCGGAACGTGCCGCTTTCGCGGGTCAGGGACGCGAGGATCCCGGGCTCGAAACCGATGCGCTCGTTGAGCTCGCGCGCCTTGTCCGGCATCAGGTACAGGACGTTCGCCTCCCCCCGCAGGAAAGCGGCCTCGTCCATGCGCTTCGCGTTCCCGTCCCGGAGCAGGTAAAACAGGTTGTCTTCCATCGCATGCCCCTTCCGCGCGGGCACAGCCCCGCTGCCAGTCCACAGTATACCATCGGCGGCGATGAAAAAAAGCAGCCCGTTTCCGGGCTGCCTGAAGGTCTGGAGGGCTCATTGCTCGGCGACGGCCCCCGTGCGCCTGTCGCCGATGGAGAGGATGTAGTTGGTCAGGATGCCCAGCACCGCGGCGCCCGCGACGGCCGGCACCTTGATGCCGAACATGTCGATGTTGCCGCCGAAGAAGTAGTTGACGCCCAGGCCGAAGGTCGTAATGACTGCGATGACCGCGATGTTCTTGGCGCTGAACATGCTCACGCCCTTGTCGATCATGATGGCGATTCCCTGCGCGGCGATGGCGCCGAAGAGGTAGATTTCCAGGCCGCCGATGACCGCGATGGGGATGCCGTAGATGACCTTGATGAGCGGGGTGAAGCAGGAGACCACCATCGCGATGATGCCGGCCGCCATCATGACCGGGATGGAGAAGACGCGGGTGATGGCCATCGTGGAGATGTTCTCGCCGTAGTTGGTGCCCGCGGGCCCGCCAACCGCGCCGGAGATCATGTCGCAGATGCCGTCGCCGATCAGGTTGCGGTCCAGGAGGCCGGAGAGGGGGTAGTGCTTGCCCTTCTTCTTCGCCTCGTTGTTGACGTAGATGTCCAGCTGGTAGATGTGTGCGGTGGACTCGGGGATGGTGGCGATGGCGATGGGCATGATGGCGGCCACCGCGGCCCACGACACCCGGGGCAGCGTGAAGGCGGGCAGCGCGAAGATGCCGCCGTCGCCCAGCTTCCAGATGGAGGCGTTGAGGGCTTCCTGGGGAATCTGGCGGAAGAGGTTCATGTCCGGGCCGCCGACCGCGTAGATGATCCCGGCGACCGCGCAGCCGAACGCCGCGCCCAGCAGCAGGGGCAGCTGGCCCAGCAGGCCCTTGAGGTAGCGGGAGAAGATCATCGTGGAGAACAGCGTGGACAGCGACACGACCCACACCCAGCCGGTGTTGAAGACCGTCCTGGCCGGCACGCTTCCCATGGCCTGCGCGACGCCTTCGCCCAGGGACGTGACCGACGCGTTGACGGCGTCCACCGCCGCGGCGCCGCCCGCCACCCCGAGCTGGCTCATGAACCCGTCAAACGCGGCCTTGAGCGCGTTGGAGGCCGCCGCGACCGGGGCCGCGTCCCGGATGGCGTTGCCCGCCAGCGTGAGGCCGATGATCATCGCGATGGGGCCGGTGACCTGCGCGGGCAGGATCTTCTCGACCGCGCCCTTGCCGCTCACACGGACCAGGAGGCCGGCGGCGATGGAAACCAGGCCCGAGAAGATGATGCCGAACTGCGCTTCGGAGATGTGCTGGGGCAGGAGGATGTTGGTGCCGGGGTGGTAGAGCTGGTCCGGGCTCAGCCCCTTGGCGGCCAGCATCGCAAAGATGGCCGTCAGGTACGCGAAGGAGGAGCCGTAGTACATCGGGATCTTCCGGCCGGTGATGAGGATGAAGGCGACGGTCGCCAGGCCCGAGGCGAAGATGGTCGTGGAGACCTGGAACCCGGTGATCAGCGCCACCGCCACCGTGGCGGGGAACATGACGATGACCTGCTGCAGGGCGTACAGGAGCAGTTTTCCGATAGGGGGCCGCTCATCCGGCAGGTAGCTGTTGAAGGCTTCTCTCTCTGTCATGCGATGCTCTCCTCCTTCTTGTTGGGACGCGTCATTTGAAAAAAACAGCCCCTTCAGAGCTGTTTTTCCCGGGTTCGCTCCAATCGGGCCATACTTCCTCCTTGCGGAACCGCTTGACGCACTTGCGGCAGATTAGCACATGGGCAGGAGGGTGTCAAGCGATTTTCTGAACTTTCTTTTTGTTTTCTTTTGTATTGTTCGTGTTTTATCCCGAATGGAAATCCTGCAGATTTTCTTGGGGAAACCGCTTGACGAATCCCGGAATCGGGGTATATTTGAAACGCTGTACCAGATTGGAGGATGCATTGCCCAAGCGAACGCCATACCAGACCAGGCAGCGGCGCGCCGTCCTGGACTGCTTCACCCGCCGCCCCGACGCCCAGCTGTCCGCCGCGGAAGTCGCGGAGCTGCTGGATAAGGGCGGGGTCCCCGCCGGCCGCACGACGGTCTACCGCACCGTGGCCTGGCTGCACCAGAACGGCCTGCTGACGTCCTACCGCGACGCCCGGACGCCGGCGGGAATCAAGTATTCCCTGCGCAGGCAGGGGGAGCGGCACATCCGCGTGGTCTGCAGCGGATGCGGCTCCGTCGCGCCCCTGCACTGCGGCGAGGTGGAGGCGTTCGAGCGCCACCTCAGCCGCGAGCACGGCTTCACCCTCAGCCAGGAGGACTGCGTCCTCCCCGGCCTTTGCAGCGCATGCAGCGTATCCGCGCAGGCGGAACTCCCCGAATGAAAGGAACCCCATGAAGAAAGCCCTTGCTATTTTGCTCGCCCTCCTGTTCTCCCTCCCGCTCACCTTCCTTGCCGCCAGTGCGGGTGAGGGGGCGCCCTTGCGCGTCGTCGCCGTCAACTTCCCCGCGTTCGATTTCACCAGGGTCGTCGCCGGGGACCGCGCCCAGGTCACCATGCTCCTTCCCACCGGCGCGGAGGCCCACAGTTTCGAGCCCAGCCCCCGCGACCTGATCGCCCTCTCGAAGGCGGACCTGCTCGTGTACAACGGCGGCGTCGGCGAGTTCTGGGTGCAGGGCCTCCTGGACGCCCTGGGGAAGGACGCGCCCGCGACGCTTCGCATGATAGACGCCGGGGAGGCCGTCACGGAGGAGATCGTCGAAGGCATGGAAGAGGAAGAGGAGGAAGAGGAAGGCGCGGAGGAGGAACTCGACGAGCACGTCTGGACCTCCCCCCTCAACGCGGGCCTCATCGCCTCGGCCATCGCGGGCGCCCTTGCGGAACTGGACCCCGAGGGTGAGGCGGATTACCAGGTACGGCTTTCGGCGTATCTGGAGGAGTTGAAATCTTTGGACGCGGATTTCCGCGCACTGGTGTCCTCCGCTGCCCGCAGGACCTTCGTGCTGGGCGACCGCTTCCCGATGCGCTACTTCGCGCGGGAGTACGGCCTTTCGTACTACGCGGCGTTCCCGGGCTGCAGCACGCAGACCGAGCCCAGCGCCAGGACGCTCGCCTTCCTGACCAACAAGGTCCGGGACGAGGGCATCCCCGTCATCTTCCACATCGAGTTCAGCAACCGCAAGGCCGCCGAGGTCATCGCCGCGGAGACCGGGGCCGCAGCGCGCCTGCTGCACTCCGCGCACAACGTGACGCGCGCGGAGCTGGACGGCGGCGCCTCCTACCTATCCATCATGCGCGCCAACCTCGAGGCGCTGCGGGAGGCGCTGAACTAAGTGGCGCTGATCACGTGCGACAACGCGGCCTTCGCCTACGACGCGCAGGTCGTGCTCTCCGGGGTGAGCTTCACCGTGGAGGCCGGGGACTACCTCTGCATCGTCGGGGAGAACGGCTCGGGCAAAAGCACCCTGATGAAGGGCCTGCTGCGGCTGGTGACGCCCGTGCGGGGCTCCGTCACCCTGGGCGACGGCCTGACCCGCGACAGGATCGGCTACCTCCCCCAGCAGACCCAGACCCAGAAGGATTTCCCCGCGTCGGTGCTGGAGGTCGCGGAGTCGGGACTGCGGGGTTACGACTTCTTCCCGCGCAGGGAGGACCGCAGGCGCGTCATGGGCCTGCTGGAAACCCTGGAGGCTAGCCACCTCGCCGGGCGCAGCTTCATGGAGCTCTCCGGCGGGCAGAAGCAGCGCGTCCTGCTGGCCCGGGCGCTCGCCGGGGCGGGAAAGGTCCTGCTCATGGACGAGCCGACCGCGGGGCTGGACCCCCTGGTCGCCCGCGAGATGTACCGCATCATCGGGAACATCAACCGGGAGCACGGCATCGCGGTCGTGATGATCTCCCACGACGTGGGGACCGCGGTTCGCCACGCGCGCAGCATCCTGCACCTGCGCCAGACGCCCGTCTTCTTCGGCCCGACGGCGGAGTACCTGATGACCGCGGAAGGCCAGAGATATGTAGGGGGCGTGTGCGATGATTAGCCTGATCGGCGAGATGCTGTCCTTCGCCTTCATGGCCCGGGCGCTGCTGGTCGGCCTCATCGTGGCTGTGTGCGCGGCGCTGCTGGGGGTTTCCCTGGTGCTCAAGCGGTACTCGATGATCGGCGACGGGCTCTCGCACGTGAGCTTCGGCGCGGTCGCCATCGGCACGGCGCTGGGGTTCGCGCCGCTCGCGTTCACCATCCCGGTCGTCATCGTGGCGGCCCTGATGCTGCTGAGGCTATCGGAGAACAGCCGCATCAAGGGGGACGCGGCCATCGGCATGATTTCCGCCGCCGCGCTGGCGCTTGGGGTCGTGGTGCTCTCGCTCGCCCGGGGCATCAACGCGGACGTCAGCAGCTACCTGTTCGGCAGCGTCCTGGTCCTCACCGCGTCGGACGTCACCCTCAGCGCCGCGCTGGGGGTCGCCGTGCTGGTGCTGTACGTCATGCTCTACCGGCGCATCTTCGCCGTGACGTTCGACGAGACGTTCGCGCGGGCGACCGGCGTGCGGGCGGACCTTCTCAACATGCTCATCGCGGCGATGACCGCGGTCACCATCGTGCTGGGCATCCGCCTCATGGGGGCCATGCTGATCTCCTCCCTCATCATCTTCCCGGCGCTGACCGCGATGCGGGTGTGCCGCAGCTTCCGCGCCGTGGCCGTCACGGCGGCGCTGGTCAGCGCGGCGGGGTTCCTCATCGGGATGACCGTATCGTACGTGGCCTCCACCCCCGCGGGGGCGAGCGTCGTGCTCGCGGACGCGTGCATTTTCCTGCTCTTCGCCCTCATCCGCCAGGTTCGCGTGAGCGGCAGGCTCCGGGGCGCCGCGCTTGATTAAACCCGAACACATGTGCTATTATTGAGCCACACTGAGCAAGGGAGAGCAGGGCCCGGTACAAGGCGCGGACCCCTGAAAGCATGAACCAAGACCTCGTCATCAAGGGCGCCAGGGAGCACAACCTCAAGAACGTGGACCTGACGCTTCCCCGCAACAAACTCATCGTGTTCACGGGGCTTTCCGGCAGCGGCAAGTCCTCCCTGGCGTTCGACACCATCTACGCCGAGGGCCAGCGCCGCTACGTCGAGAGCATGTCCAGCTATGCGCGCCAGTTCCTGGGGCAGATGGAGAAGCCGGACATCGACTACATCGACGGGCTGTCCCCCGCCATCTCCATCGACCAGAAGACCTCCGGCCACAACCCGCGCTCCACCGTGGGAACGGTCACGGAGATCCACGACTACCTGCGCCTGCTGTACGCGCGGGTGGGCGTCCCGCACTGCCCGCAGTGCGGCAAGGAGATACGCCAGCAGACGGTGGACCAGATGGTGGACGCCCTGCAGGCGCTGCCGGAGGACACGCGGCTGATGCTGCTCTCCCCCATCGTGCGCGCGCGCAAGGGGGAGCACACCAAGCTGTTCGAGGACGCCCGCAAGGCGGGCTTCGTCCGCGTGCTCATCGACGGGGCGCAGCACGACCTGGACGACCTGCCAAAAATTGATAAAAAGAAGAACCACACCATCGACCTCGTGGTGGACCGCATCGTCGTCAAGCCCGGCATCCGCGAGCGCCTCAGCGGCTCGACGGAGACCGCGCTGCGCGAGTCCGGCGGCCTCATGGCGGCGCAGGTCATGGAGACCGGCGAGCGGATGCTGTTCTCCCAGAACTACGCCTGCCCGGACTGCGGCATCAGCATCGAGGAACTGACGCCCCGGATGTTCTCCTTCAACTCGCCCTTCGGCGCCTGCCCGGAGTGCCTGGGCCTGGGGGCGACGCGCACCATCCCGCCGGACCTGGTGGTGCCGGACCCGCGCAGGTCCCTCAACGACGGCGCGGTCAGCGCGATGGGGTGGAACAGCAGCGGGGACGAGAACTCCATGGCGCACATGATGTTCCAAGGGCTGAGCGAAAAGTACGGGTTTAGCATGGACACCCCCTTCGGCGACCTCCCGCAGAACGTCCGGGACATCG
>DATHTQ010000395.1:0-3880 GCA_035463055.1 Candidatus Limnocylindria bacterium | reverse complement strand
ACGACGTCGTACCCCTGGCGCTTGAGCAGCAGCGCGGACACCGCGCTGTCCACCCCGCCAGACAGCCCGACCGCGACGCGGGTCATGGCATCCCGTCTTCGCGCAGGCGCCGCGTGACCGCCTCGAACACCGCCTGCGCGGTGTCGGCTTTCAGGGGTTGGGACTCCACGGTGACGAACCGCCGGTCCCCGGACGCCATCCGGTCAAACGCCTCGGCCACGCGGGCGTGGAAGTCCGCCCCTTCCTTCTCCAGGCGGTCCAGAAGATGCTTGGCCGTGCGCCGCCGGATGCCCTCCTCGGGGGCGAGGCGGATGAACAGCGTCACGTCCGGCAAGAGTCCGCCCGTGGCGAAATCGTTCATCGCGCGCACGCGCTCCGTGCCCAGGCCGCGCCCCGCGCCCTGGTAGGCGACGGACGAATCCACGTACCTGTCGCTGACGACGAGCATCCCCCGGTCCAGCGCCGGGCGGATGACCTGCGACACGTGCTGGGCGCGCGCTGCGGCGTAGAGCAGCGCCTCGGTGGCGGGGTCTATCCCGTCGTTCCCGGCGTCCAGCACGATGCCGCGGATGGTCTCCCCGATGGGGGTTCCCCCGGGTTCCCTGGTCGGCAGGACGTCGTACCCGATCTGGGAAAGGCGCTCGGCCAGCAGCTTCGCCTGGGTGCTCTTCCCGCTGCCGTCGTTGCCCTCGAAGCTGATGAAGTACCCGCGCGGCTGCGGCTTACCCAGTCCCAGCAATGCATATAGGCTATCGATACTGTCTGCGAAGAACGTCGCCCCGGCCGCGTGCAGTTCCTCCCCGGTGCCGTATCCCCAAAGCGCGGCGACGGAAGGGATGCCCACGGCGTGGGCGGCCTCAATGTCCAGGGCGCGGTCGCCCACCATGACGGCGCGCAGCCCCGCGGGATTGGCGCGGGCGATGAGCTCCGCCTTATCAGGCTCCTCGTCCGGGAGCGGGCCCTGGACGGAATCGAAATAGCGCAGCAGGTCGAAGTGCTCGAGGATGACGAGGATGGACTCCCTCGGCTTGTTGCTCGCGATGGCGACGTACGTTCCCGCGTCCCGGATCGCTTTCAGCAGGGCCCGGACGCCCGGGAACACGGCGTTTTCCAGGTACCCGGTCACACTGTAGTATTCCCGGTACAGCGCCAGCGCGCGGGCGTATTCCTCTTCACCCATGCCCAGGATTTCCATGAAGCTCAGGGACAGCGGCGGGCCCACGAAAGTGCGCAGGAGCGCCTCGTCCGGCAGCGCGCGCCCGACGCCGGAGAGCGCATGACGGATGCCGCCGACGATGCCCGCCGCGGAATCCGTCAACGTGCCGTCCAGGTCGAAGATGACCGCGTCGTATTTCATCATTGCTTGAAGAAGTCGGGCATGGGCCCCGTGGTGCGGGCGACAAGCGCCGAGAGCAGCCGCACCGCGGCCTCCTCGTTGCCGCTGTTGCCGGCAATCGCGAACACCTTGTCCCGGTTGTCGATGCGAAGTTCGCTTGCGAGGTTGTACAGCGTGAAGGCCGGAATGCCGAACAGGCGGCGCTCGCCGGCGCGCAGGCCGCCCTGGCCGTCGTCCTCCAGCAGCTGGACGTACCCGGCGCTGATATCCACTTCGCCCGTATCCAGCAGCCCCTGGTCCCTGTACGGCTCCAGCGGCACGAACGCCCCCTGCGAGGCGATGCGCTTGAAGTCGCTGCTGGACAGCAGGTAGATGTCCCCCTCCGCCGCGGCGAGGTAGGTCACCAGCTGCACGTTGGCGTAGTAGTCGTCCTCCCCGCCGGAGGCGAGCAGCAGCACGGCGGACACCAGCTCCTGCTCCGGCACCGCCTCCTCCCAGATGGGCTTGAGGAAGGCGTTCACCTGGTCCTGGTCCGCGGTGGAGCTTTGGATGTACACGTCCAGCCGCTTGTCCTGCGGGACGCGGTAGGCGGTCTGCGCATAGATGAGGTTCCACGCGACCACGGGCAGCACGAGGATGAGCAGGTACTGCCACTTGTGGTAGCGGAAGTGTGTTTCCACGGTCCTGCGGTCCAGGGGCGTGCGAAGCTTCATGCGGCTGGCTCAGTCCACCGGCTTCATCGTGGGGAACAGCAGCACGTCGCGGATGGAGGCGCTGTCGGTCAGCAGCATGATGAGCCGGTCCACCCCCACGCCCAGCCCGCCGGTCGGGGGCAGGCCGTACTCCAGGGCGTTGACGAAGTCCTCGTCCACCCGGGCGTTGTTGCCGCCCATCGCGCGGCGCATCTCCGCCTGGCGGACGAACCGCTCGCGCTGGTCGATCGGGTCGTTGAGTTCCGAGAAAGCATTGCCGAACTCGCTGGCCATGATGAAGAACTCGAACCGCTCGGTCAGGCCGGGGTTGTCCTTCATGCGCTTGGCCAGAGGCGATATCTCGACCGGGTAATCCTTGATGAAGGTGGGCTGGATGAGCTTGTGCTCGACGAACTCGTCGAACAGCGCGGCCAGGCAGTCGCCGCGCGTGAAGCCCGGCTCCGCCTTGACGTGCAGCGCCTTCAGCGCCTCGCGGGCCTCCTCGTCGCTCTTCCATGCGTGGTAGTCCGCCCCGCACTCCCGCCTGACGATGTCCGCCATCGAGATGCGCGGCCAGGGGGCCTTGAGCTCGATCTCCTGCCCCTGGTAATTCACTTTGGTCGTCCCCAGCACCTTCAGCGCCACTTCGGACACCAGGTCCTCGGTGAGGCGCATCATGTCCTCGTAGTCGGCGTAGGCCTGGTATATCTCGACGGAGGTGAACTCCGGGTTGTGCCGGGTGTCCATGCCCTCGTTGCGGAAGATGCGCCCGATCTCGTATACCTTGTCGAAGCCGCCCACGATGAGGCGCTTGAGGTACAGCTCGGTCTCCACGCGCAGGTACATGTCGATGTCCAGCGTGTTGTGGTGCGTCTTGAACGGACGCGCGGCCGCCCCGATCTCCAGCGTGTGCAGGATCGGCGTGTCCACCTCGAGGAAGCCCCTGCCGTCCAGGAACGCCCGGATGGCGTTGATGATGCGGGTCCTCTTGATGAAGGTGTCCCGCACCTCGGGGGTGACTATCATGTCCAGGTAGCGCTGGCGGTAGCGCAGGTCCGTGTCCTGCAGGCCGTGCCACTTTTCGGGCAACGGCTTGAGGCACTTGGCCAGCAGGACGACTTCCCTGGCGTGGACGCTGGTCTCGCCGGTCTGGGTGGCGAACACCGTGCCCCTGACGCCGACGACGTCGCCCAGGTCAAACCCCTTGAAGGCCTCGTACTGGCCCTGCGGCAGGTCGTCCCTGCGGAAATAGCACTGGATCCGGCCGCGGCTGTCCTGCAGGTGCGCGAAGCTGGCCTTGCCCATGATGCGGCGGCTTACGATGCGCCCGGCCACCGTCACTTCCGTGTCCTTAAGGGTTTCAAACCCTTCCAGGATGTCCGCGCTGGCGTGCGACACCGGGTACTTGGTCAGTCCATAGGGGCTCTCGCCCCGGTCCGTGAGTTCGCGCAGTTTCGCTCGCCGGATTTCCTCCTGCTCGCTGTACTCCGGCGCCGTCCTTTGCTGCTCGCTCATTGCTTACCTCATTTTTTATGAAGGATATCCTTGATCTTGAGCTTGATGTCGCCGCCGGGGGCCTGGACCTTCACGGTCTGCCCCTTCTTCTTGCCCAGCAGCGCCGCGCCCATGGGGCTCTCGTTGGAGATGCGGTTGTTCACCGGGTCGCTCTCACGGGCGCCCACGATGGTGTACTCGACCTCCTCCTTGAGCTCGTCGTCGAACACCCGCACCGTGGTGCCGATGTTGACGCGGTCGGTGGACACTTCGCTGTCGTCGATGACGGTCGCCGTGCGGATGAGGTTCTCCAGCTCGACGATTTCCGCCTCCAGGCGGGACTGCTCGTTCTTCGCCT
>DATHTQ010000394.1:0-2243 GCA_035463055.1 Candidatus Limnocylindria bacterium | reverse complement strand
CATGCCGTAATGCTCCCTTTCGTGACTTATAATGGAATAATAAGTAATTTTTGGGAATATGTCAAGGCTCCAAGGATATATTCGTGAAGTTTTTGTTTTTCTGCAGTTTAGAAGGAGTTCCGGGAAGTCCGAGAGCAGTATCCCGTGCAAGCGGCAACCGGGTATCTGCAGTGGATCACTTCCGCCAAAGGGCGGCGTCCGGGCAGGCTCCGTGAGGGATAGCGGCGTCCGGACATGTATCAGCAATGCGTGTATCGTCCCAGGAGACTGCGTGAAGAAGCGCGGCGTCCAAACAGCCCATGAATGTGCGCGTAACATAGGGCAGGCCTTGGCAGCGCGCGTTTTCTGCCAAGCCATATGCGAAAACCCCGGCGCAGCCGGGGCTTTGCCACATAGTTTCATCAGTGGAATCATACCGTGCGGGCGGTGCTGCAGCCTGCGCCGGATGTCGGGCTGCGCGCGGGCGGACTGCCCTACTCGAAGTTGTACCCGGTGAGGACCGGGTCGCGGCCGGAAGCGCGGTCCCAGTAGTACTCGTGCCAGCTGAGCGCCAGGAAGGACCCGGCGATGTTGAACACGCGCCGGAACCCGTTCTGCAGCAGCAGGCGCACCGCGTTGTAGCTGCGCTGCCCCGTCCTGCAGTAGACGTAGACGGGCCTGTCGCGCGGGACTTCGGCCAGGCGGTCCCGCAGCGCGCCCAGCGGCACGTTGGCGGCCCCCTTCACGTGCCCCCAGGCGTACTCGGCCTCCTCGCGCACGTCCAACAGGAACGCGCCGTCCCCGACCAGCTCGCGCACCTTCGCGAAGGGCACCTGCGCCACCAGGCCGTCGCGCTGGTCGCAGGCGTTGAGCCCGGCGATGTTCACGACGTCGCGCGCGGTGCCGAACGTGGGGGCGTAGCACAGCTCGAGGTCCTTGAGGTCGTCGATGGTGGCGCCGAAGCGCAGCGCGGCGGAGACGACGTCGACGCGCTTGTCCACGCTGCCGCGGCCCACGGCCTGCGCGCCCAGGACCTTGCCCGTGCCCTTCTCCCAGGTCAGCTTGAAGAACATCGGCGCGGCGCCGGGCATGATGCCCACGCGGTCGGACGGGGCGACGAAGGAGACGCCGCAGTCGATGCCCTCGTCCGCGCACTGCTTCTCGTTCATCCCGGTCGCAGCCGCGCCAAGGCCGAAGACGCGGATGACCGCGCTGCCGATGACCCCGGGCACGGCGTCCGCGCGCCCGTTCGCGGCGTTGGCCGCAAGGCGCGCCTGGCGCAGCGCCGGGCCGGCCAGCGCGAGCCGGGACGCCTTGCCGGTCTGCAGGCGGCGCACCTGCACCGCGTCGCCGACCGCGAAGATGTCCGGGTCGGAGGTGCGCATCTGCGCGTCCACGAGGATGGCGCCGGTCTCGCCGATGTCCAGGCCCGCGTCCCTCGCCAGCCCGGTCTCCGGCCGCACGCCGATGGCCATGACGACCGCGCCCGCGGGCACGGACGTGCCGGAGGCCAGGGTGACGCCGTCCGGCGTTATCGCCCGGATGCCGTCGCCCAGGATGAGCCCCACGCCGTGGTTGACGATCTCGCGGTGCAGGAACTGGGCCATGTCTTCGTCCAGCGGCAGCATCACCTGGCGCGCCATGTCGACGACGGTGACCCCGTACCCCGCCTTGTGCAGGTTCTCCATGAACTCCAGGCCGATGAAGCCGCCCCCAACGACGGCGACCTGCCGGACCGCGTTCGCCTTGAGCCAGGCGTCGATGCGCTCGACGTCCTCGACGTTTCGCACCGAGAACACGTGCGGCAGGTTGATGCCCGGCAGGGAAGGCGGCATGATGGGGCTCGCCCCGGGGGAGAGGAACAGCGTGTCGTAGGGCATGTCCGTTTCCGTCCCGGCCGTGAGGTCGCGCACGCGCACGGTCTTCGCGGCGCGGTCGATGCGCAGCGCCTCGTGCCGCGTCAGCGCGCGGATGCGGTAGCGGTCCCAGAAGGTCTGGGGCGAGACCAGCTTGAGGTCCTCGCTGCCCGCGATCTCGCCGCCCAGGAAGTACGGCAGCGCGCAGTTGGAGAAGGACACGTCCCTCCCCCGCTCCAGCATCGTGATGTCCGCGCCCTCGTCCAGGCGGCGCAAACGCGCGGCGACGGAGGCGCCGCCCGCGACGCCCCCGACGATGAGGTATCTCCTGCCCATGTCCCCTCCGGCGGTCAGACCGCCTTCTCCTTTTGGATGTCGATGTGCAGCTCCCTGCCGCGCAGCTTCTCC
>DATHTQ010000393.1:0-4502 GCA_035463055.1 Candidatus Limnocylindria bacterium | reverse complement strand
CCACGCCGAGGGCCTCGCGGTCTGCGCGGTGGAAGGTGCCCCAGCGCGAGAACTCGTACCCCATGGGGCTCGGCCCGTAATGGGTGCTCGGGTTCACCATGAAGCCTACGCCCAATGGGCTTGCGTACTTCTCGTACACGTCAGGGGAACGCAGGAGCAGGCCCCCTACTTCCGCGGCGGCGTCCGGGAACGTGAGGCGCGCCCACTCCAGGGCGGTTTGGGCGGGGTCGATGGCACCGTCCCAGCACATCTTCCCGAAGGCGTACAGGTTGGCCTGGGCGAGGTCGTGGCCGGTCCAGTTGGCGTCGTTCCCGAGGTTGGACACCCCAACGGCGCAGCACACCTTCTCCCGGGGGAGGACTTTCAGCACGTCCTTCCACTGCGGGGCGAGGTAGAACAGGTCGACCTGCTGGCCGGTGTATTCCTGCGCGAGCTGCACCTCCAGGGCCTTTTGCGTGCCCGGCATCCCCAGCAGCATCGGGGACACCGGCTCGCGCACCTGGAAGTCCAACGGGCCGTTCTTGACCTGCAGGACCACGTTGGGGAGGAACTGCCCGTCCATCGGCGCGAAATGGTCGTACGCGGCCCTGGGCCGGTCGGTCTCCTGGTCCCGCCAGTCCTGCGCGCAGTTGTAGACGAAGCAGCGCCAGAACAGCTTCCCGCCGTGGGAGAGGAGCGCCCGCGCGAGCATGTTCGCGCCGTCGGCCTGGGTGCGCCCATAGGTGAAGGGCCCCGGCCTGCTCTCCGAGTCCGCCTTTACGACGAAGCCCGCGAGGTCCGGGATGCGGCGGTATACCCCCTCCGCGGTATGCGCCCAGAAGGCCTGCACGCCTTCGTCCAGCGGGTCCGCTGTTGAAAGTCCGGAGCGGGTAGGTAGGCTGAAGTCCACCGCCAGCAGCAGCCGGATGCCGAAGGGGCGCAGCGTATCCGCGAGGCGTGAAATGCCGTCCAGCCCCTCGCCCGTGACCAGCCGGTCCGCCGGGGGTACGACGTTTACGTTATTGGGGCAGACCGCGTTGATGCCCACGGAGGCCAGCAGGCGCCCATAGCGGCGGATCCGTTCCGCGTCGAACGATACCTTGCCGTCCCTGAAGAAAAGCGATTTGCCCGCGTATCCCCGCTCGACGGACCCGTCCATGTTGTCCCAGTGGTTCAGGATGCGCAGCGGGTAAAACGGCGACTCGTCCGCATCCACGGGCCGTCCCAGGTACAGTGACGTCAGCAGCCGGTATGCGCCGTACAGGATGCCGGGCTCGCCGCCGGTAATGATGTATGCTTCCGAGTCTTCACGGATGCGGAAGCCTTCGCCGGCGCCGTCCGCCTCCACGCGCGCGGCCTTGCGGATGCCCAGCGCCGAAAGCCCGGCCGCCAGTTCCCGGCGCGCGGCTTCCGCCGGGGCAGCGCCGCCAGGGGCTTCCTGCGCCAGGTACGGCAGCCAGGCAAATTCTCCCGCAGGGGCGTTCACGCAAGGCGCCTCCCGTTTATCTTATCCGGCTCGATTATACCCCTGGGATACATGACGGCAATAGGACCTGGCGTATAAATTTGTATATAACGAATACCAAATTACGTAATCTTATGGTGAAGAGGGAATTAGCGCAAGCGGAGCGGGTCAATGACCGCAAAGAACGCGGGCTTCGGGTTGCCGTCCGCATCGAACAAAAGCGGGAACTGGGAGGCCTTCCAGCTCAGGTCGTCCGTGACGCCCCAGGTGTGAACCGCGTCGATATGGTCTTTGTACTTCCTGAACAAGTCCAGGAGCGCGCCATACCGCCTTGCCTGGCGCTCCAGGTTCTCGGGCGTGTTGGCGTCGATGAGGATGTCCAGCTCGCTCATGCGCAGGCGCAGGCCCAGCGCGATGACCTTGTCCATCGCGTTCTGCACCTGCTGGACGCTGGGCGTGCCGATTTGGTAATGGCACTGGAAGCCGTAGCCGTCGATGTTGCCGCTCTCCGCCAACTCCGCCAGCAGCTTCAGGATGCCGGTCAGCTTGGGCTCGTAGGGCGTGGAGTAGTCGTTGTAGTACAGCGCCAGGCCTTCGCGCGCGTATTTGCGCGCGAATTCAAAAGCGCGAAGCACGAAGTCCTCGCCCACCACCCTCGTCCAGACGCTTTGGCGCAGCGCGGCGGCGCTGTCGCTCACCGCCTCGTTGACCACGTCCCAGGACACGATGAGGCCGGGGTATTCCCGCTCAGTCATTTCCAGCACCAGGCGGATGTAGTTCTCCAGCCTGCCCAGCATGACCTCCCGCGTGACGTACGCGCCGGTCGGGCTGTACCCCTCGCGGAAGAACGCCTCCGGCGTCTGCTGATGCCACACGAGAACGTGCCCGTGCACCTTGATGCCGTTGTCCCGGCAGAAATCCATCAGGGGCCGCGCCGCGTCCAGGCGGACCGCGACGGCGGAGGGGTCCGTTTTCGCGAGCTCACGGGAGGCCGGCACGTCCAGCACGCTGTCTGGCTTGAGCTCGTTGCCGTGGGTCATGATGCCGAACTGCGAGGCGTAGAATTCCATGCGCGCCGTGTCCCGCGCCTCGGGCAGCGTGACCGCGCACCCGAAGTCGAAGTACCCCTCGTGCAGGGCATGGAGGCTGGGGAGTGAGAGGTCGAAGGCGCGGCTTGCCGTCTCCACGGTGAACCCCCGAATCTGGAAGTCAAGGCGCGGCGCGCCCATCGTTTCGACGTACAGGGTGAACTTTTTGTAGTCGCCGGGGATGTAGGAAGCGGTGATGGGCGTCCACACGCCCCGCCGCGCCGTGGCGCGACCCAGGTTCTCGTACGTTTCCCTGCCGTTGCTGTGCGCGACGGAGAGGATGAAGTCGGCGGCGGCCGCGACGTCCTGGCGCACTTCCACGGTGATGCTGACCTGCTGCCCGGGGGAGAGGGGGAAGTCCCTGCCCGGGGAGTTCCAGTCCGCCGCGCGGCCCACGACCTGCAGCGCCCCGTCCACGGGGAAGACGGCGGCGGTGCCCGTGCCGCGCGCGTACCACCCGTCCGTCCCGGACGTGAAATCGGACGCGTACCGCTCGGCGCGGCCCGCCGGGGGGATGGACACAGCAAGGGCCAGCAGCAGCGTGAACAGCAGGATGCGCCTCATGTCGTCCTCATTTCGCGTTGTCGGTCATCGCGCGCACGATGTCGGGATACCGCCAGGCAAACGTCCTGCGGTCCAGCAGGCCGAACAGCTCTCCGTTTCCCTGGAAGGCGTGGTTGTCCCACCAAAGGCAGGTGAACCCCCTCGCACGCGCCAGCGCCACGTACGCCGCCGTGAAGTCCACCCTCGCCTGCAGGTTGCCGCGCTTGTCGCGCGCGCCGAACTCGCCGATGAGGACCGGCGTTTGCAGCTCCATGGATTTCTGGTACACGCTTTCCATGAAGACGGCTATCTCATTCACATTAAGCGGGTTTTCCGCGCTGAAGGCGTCGCGGTTCCCCGGCTCGTCCGGGGACTGCAGCGCGAAATCGTAGGGCGTATATGCGTGCACGGAGGCGATGAGACGGTCTTCCATTCCCGGAATGTCCGTGGGCATCCGGAAATCCGGGTGCAGGAAGCCTTGCACCGACGCGGCGTATCCCGGAACGAGCAGGTATCGCGACGCGTTGTGCCCGCCGTCCGCGCGCACGGTGTCCACGAACGCCTGGTTGAGCGCGTTGATGGCCTTCACGGCCTCGGCGCTGCGGGGGTCGTTCGCGTCCAGCCACCACTCGATGGGTGTGCCGGGCAGGCGCGGCTCGTTCATGCTTTCCAGGATGAGCCGGTCGTCGTACTCCCGGAACTCTGCGGCCACCTGCCGCCATACGGACGTGAGGTAATGCCTGGAATCCTCCAGGTGCGCGTCGTCAGGGTAGATGAAGCCCTTCTCGATGTCGTGGTGCGTGTTGAGGATGACGCGCAGCCCCGCCTCCAGCGCCATGTCCGCGACCTCGCGCACCCGGGCTAGCCAGGGCGCGGAGATGGTGAAGTCCGGCCCGGAAACGTGGTTGTGCCACGACACGGGGATGCGGACGACGCCGAACCCTGCCTCCCTGAGCGCCGCGAAAACGCGCGCGTCGGTCTTCACGCCGACCCACGCCGATTCATAGTCCAGCTCGTCCCGTAGGCCCGCCGCGTTGACCGCGTCGAACGTGTTCCCCAGGTTCCACCCGACCTCCAGGCTCCGAACGAAGCTGAACGATTCCAGGTCCGGGAGGGGTTTCTGCGCGTACCGCAGGTTCGGCACCATGACGGCCTCCGATGCTCTGGCGCCCAGGGCGCCGGTCACGAGGATGAGGGCGGCAAGCAGCAGCGTGGGAATCCTTTTCATGTTCACCTTTCCGGCCGGCTGCCGGTCGCCGGGGGCAGTTGATGAAAGGGGGGAGAGGCGGGGTTACCGCCCCTCCCGGCTATGGTCGTTGGGATTATGGTTTAGTTCGCCTGGTTCACGGCGTCCAGCGCGGCCTGCCAGACCGGCCTGGACTCCTCGATCTGCTCGGCGACGGTCCTCCAGCCCTGGCGGCCGTAGG
>DATHTQ010000392.1:0-2497 GCA_035463055.1 Candidatus Limnocylindria bacterium | reverse complement strand
GAGCCAGATGGAACCCTGGATGATGACCAGCAGGATGAGCGGGATGGTGAGGTTGCGGAAGTTGATGAGCAGAACGATGCCGATGGACAGGATGCCCGCGAGCAGCACCTTGAGGGTGTCGCGGGTGATGACGCTCATGAGGTCCTCGTTGACCGCGGTTTCCCCGATGACGTGACCCTCGCCCGGGTAGTACGCCGCCGCGGTCTCCCGCAGGCGCCGCGTCGCCTCGAACGCCTCGTCGCTCTCCTCATCCGTATCCAGCGACACGATCAGCCGCGCGTACCCGCCTTCGTAAAAGGCCTCTGTCGCCCTCGGTGGGAGGACCTCCGGCGGGATGGACAGCGACACCGCGTCGGAGTAGGAGATAACGGACGCGACCCGCGGAAGGTCCCGCAGCGCGCGGGCGAGCCCGGCCTCCCTCGCCCTGTCTCCCTCGGGGACCAGGACCATCGCCATGCGCCCGGAGCCGAACACCTCCTCGATGGCGCGCTTCTCGGTGTGGACCGGCGAGTCCTCGCTGTGCATCCCCCCGGTGCCGTACAGGAACCGGGTGCTGCGCTGCGCGAGGAACGCCACCGGCAGCACCAGCAAGACGGCCAGGGCGACGGGGCCCATGCGCCGCGTCACGAAGCGGCCGAAGCCCCTAAAGTCCGGGAGGAAGCTGCGGTGCCTGGTCCTGTCCAGGAGCCGGACCGAGGCGACCGTGCACGCGGGAAGGAAGAACATGACGCACAGGTAGCTGAACAGGACCCCCTTGGCCAGCACGAGCCCTAAGTCCATGCCCAGCCGGAAATCCATGAGGGTGAGCGCCAGGAACCCGAACACCGTCGTCATCGCGCTGGACGCGATGGACGGCGCGGCCCTGCGCATCGCCTGGCGCATCGCCTCGTGCGTCTCCATGCCGGTGTCGCGCAGCTCGTCGAAGCTGTGCAGCAGGAAAATCGCGTAGTCGATGGACACCGCGAGCTGCAGCAGCGCGGAGCAGGCACGCGTGATATAGGACACGCTGCCGAAGATGATGTTGCTCCCCTCGTTGAGCACGATGGCCGCGCCGATGGCCAGCAGGAACAGCAGGGGTTCCGCCCAGTGCCGGGTGGCGGCCAGCAGGATGAGGATGCACAGCGGCGCGACGATGAGCATCAGCGAGGACACTTCCTTCATCGTCACGTTGATGATCTGCGCCAGACCGTACGCCACCCCCGACATCAGGGCGTCCGGGTACCGCTCACGAAGCTCCTGGACCGTGGCGCTCTGCGTGGCTTCATCGATGATGAGGCGGTACAGCGGGCCTTCGTTGTAGTACCGGGACACCGCGGCAGCGTCCAGCGTCGCCTCCGGGCGGGAGCGGATGTCCATTGCATCGTCCAGCCAGAGGACGCCCTCCACGCCGGGCATCCCGGCGATAGCCTGCTTCTCCTCCGCCGCCTCGCGAAGCGAAAGTCCGGGAACGTACAGCGAAAGGTTGGGCAGCCGCGTCTGCACCAGGCCCATCGCCTGGGTCGTTGGCGTGTAAGCGGGCAGGTAATCCCCCATGTCGTAGTTCACGCGCACGAACAGTGACAGCACGCCGAACACCGCGCACATCAGCGCGGTGAGCAGGATGACCGCCCTGCGGCGGCGGACGACAAGCGAACTGACCCGGTCCATGCAGCCTCCGTGCCCCACGTTCGGGACACGCAGATTATAAACGCACCGCAGCCGAGCCGAATCCCATATGACTACAATTTGTCTACTAACCTACAATTTGTCGGATAATGCCTAGAAACTGTCGAGCTCGGACATGTAGAACGGCAGCGGCAGCCAATCCCGCAGGGGGTTGCCCGGATGCATTGCGTTTCCCAGGGGCAGGGTCAGCATGGCCACCGCGTCCCTCGCGTCCAGCGTGAACTCCGCCGGGGTCTTTACCGCCTCCACCTCCGCGCCGTTCCCGCTTACGCGCAGGCGGTAGCTGCCGTGCCCCCGGATGCCCAGCAGCGCCTCCCCCTCCCTAAGCGTGCGCGTCGCCGCGGCGTGGCGAAGCAGCGCGGACAGGAACGCCTGCCAGTCCAGCACCCGCGCCATGAACGACGGCCCGATATGCCAGCTGTCGGCCGCGGCCATCAGCCGCGCCTCCCGGTGCAGCGTGTGCAGCGGCATCACGAGCTGCGCGTCCTTCGCGCTCTTGTGGCGCATGAACGCGGACACCGCCGCGGCGGGGTCCACGCCGTCGGCGCAGGCGAACTCGCAGAGGTAATTTTCCTGGTCGGCGAGGTAGCCGACTGGCTCCTCCCCGCGCAGGACGGCGAACGGCTCCGCATACTCCGTCCTGAGCAGCTTCAGGAAATCCCACATCCCGCGGTCGCACCGCAGGGCCTGCGCGCCGTGCAGCGCCCTGGCCTTGCCCAACGCGTCTTCGCCCGCCTCGTCCATGGACATGATGCGCAGCGCGCCGCCGGGACCGGCCTCCGGCGCGTGTTGGATGCTCGCCTCCGTGAAGCGGAGCGTGACCGCCGCGCCC
>DATHTQ010000391.1:0-3909 GCA_035463055.1 Candidatus Limnocylindria bacterium | reverse complement strand
CGGTATAGGTGAGGTCGAACCGCTCCGGCAGGTTCATGTCCAGCTGGATGGTGCCGCACTGCCAGGTGCGGTTGATGCTGTCCTTGAGGTGGAAGTCAATCTTCGGGCCGTAGAACGCTCCGTCGCCCTCGTTGACCTGGTAGGGCACGCCCATCTCGTCCAGCGCGTCCTTGAGGCCCTTGGTCGCCTTCTCCCACATGTCCAGGGTGCCGATGTGGTCCTCGGGCATCGTGGACAGCTCGACCCGGTACTTGAACCCGAACGCCCGGTAGATCTCCTCGGCCAGGCGGTACACGCCGATGACCTCGTCCTTGACCATCTCGGGGGTCATGTACAGGTGCGCATCGTCCTGGGTGAAGCAGCGCACGCGCATCATGCCGTGCAGCGCGCCGCTCTTCTCGTGCCGGTGGACCAGGCCCAGTTCGCCGGTCCTCACCGGGAAGTCCCTGTAGCTCCACAGGCGGCGCTTGTAGGCGAGGATGCCGCCGGGGCTGTTCATTGGCTTGATGGCGAAGTCGCCCCCGTCGATCTTGGACGTGTACATGTTGTCGCGGTAATGGTCCCAGTGGCCGCTGCGCTCCCACAGCTCGCGGGAGAGCATGATGGGCGTCTTGATCTCCTCGTACCCGTGCGCGCGGTGGATCTTGCGCCAGTAGTCCTCCAGCAGGTTGCGCAGCACCATCCCCTTGGGGAAGTAGAACGGGAAGCCGGGGCCTTCGTCCATGATGTCGAACAGGTCGAGCTCGCGGCCAAGCCTGCGGTGGTCGCGCTTCTTGGCCTCCTCCAGGGCTGCGAGGTAGGCGTCCAGCTCCGCCTTGTCGTAGAAAGCGGTGCCGTAGATTCGCTGGAGCATCTTGTTCTTCTCGCTCCCGCGCCAGTAGGCCCCCGCCAGGCTGGTCAGCGCGAACGCCTTGACGCGGCCGGTGCTGGGCACGTGCGGACCGGCGCACAGGTCCACGAAGTCGCCCTGGCGGTAGAACGACAGCGCAGCGTCCTCCGGCAGGTCGTTGATGAGCTCGACCTTGTACGGCTCGCCCCGCTCCTCCATCAGCCGGATGGCCTCGTCCCGAGGCAGCGTGAAGCGCTCCTCGCGGTCGTTCTTCTTGATGATGCGGGCCATTTCCTTTTCCAGCTTCTGCAAATCCTCGGGCGTGAACGGCTCCTTGACGTCGAAGTCGTAATAAAACCCGTTCTCGATGGCCGGGCCGATGGCCAGCTTCGCGTCGGGGAACAGGTTCTTGACCGCGCTGGCCAGCACGTGGCTGGCGGTGTGGCGCAGCACGTGCCTGGCGTCGTCGTCCTCGAACCCCAGGGGGGTGAGTTCGCCGCCCTCGTTCAGCGGCGCCATCAGCTCGACCAGCTGCCCGTTGAGCCGCGCGGCGACCGCGCTCTTGCGGGCGTCCGGGTCCAGTTCCTTGAACACGTCCAGCGCGCTCACACCCGGCTCGAATTCCTTCTTCTGGCCCTTCACCATGATCTCCATGCGCATACCTCCTTGGTTCCTGAAAAGAAAAACACCCGTCCGCATTGGGACGGATGTGTTGATCCGCGGTTCCACCCATGTTGCCGCGCCTTGCGGGCGGCCTCTTTGCGGCGCTGTATCGCGCGCCCCGCGTCCGCGTCCCGGAGTGGTGCCTTCGGGCCCCTTCCCGCGCCCGCTTCCAGCCTGGGCGGGCGCTCTCTGCATGGGGGCGGCCCGGGGCGTGTCCCCGTTCAACCGTGAATGGGAGGATTATACCGCCGGGGCGGCTGCCGCGTCAATGGGGTCCTGCCCCAACTGCACGGTGAGCACGGGCAGGGCTTCCATGCCCAGCACGATGTCGCGCATGCGGGCAGGGTCCGCCTTGGGCAGTCGCTCGGGGGTCAGCAGGCCGTTGATCTCCTGCATCACGTCGGTGAGCTGCGTATAGCAGAAACCGCGGCAATAGGGGATGGCGCGCACGCCGTCCGTCACGTCCTCGAAGCGCTTGAGGAACTCCTCCTCGCCTTCCGCCTTGTCGTGGTAGCCCCAGGTTTCCATGCCGCCCATCTCGCCCTGTGCGCCCTGGGTCTTCATGGCGATGCCGCCGTATTCGGTGATCAGCAGCGCCTCGTCCCCCGTTGGGACCACGCCGCGGGCGTACGCCTTCTTCCAGCAGCAGCCGTCCCGCTCGATGGCCTTGCGGTCGGCGAACCGGGCGCGCAGCGCCTCCCCGTCCTTCGTGTAGTCGTGCAGCGCGCAGATGTCGGTCTCCGTCTGCTCCCACCCGTCGTTCGCGCTGACGATCCTGGTCCGGTCCATCGCGCGGCAGCACTGGGTAAGCATCCGGGAGGCCGCCTGCTGGGCGGGGTCGTCCAGGATGTCGCCCACGCCCCATGACTCGTTGAGGGGGACCCAGGCGACGATGCTGGGATGGTTGTAGTCGCGCCGGATGAAGTCGAGCATTGCCTTGGCCGCGTGACCCAGCATGTCCCGCCCGAACGTGTAGGCGGAGGGCAGCTCCGCCCACACCAGCAGGCCCAGCCGGTCGCACAGGTGGTAGAAGCGCGGGTCTTCCATCTTCTGGTGCATCCGCACGCCGTTGAAGCCCAACTCCTTCATGAGAAGGACGTCGCGCAGCAGCGCCTCGCCGTCCGGCGGCGTCATCAGCGTGTCGGGCCAATACCCCTGGTTCAGCACGAGGCGCTGGTAGACAGGCACGCCGTTGAGCAGCACATGCCCTTCCTTGACCTCGACGCTGCGCATCCCGAACCAGGTGCGCACCTCGTCCAGCGTCTCGCCTTCCCGGGACAGCGTCATGCTCAGCCCGTACAGCGCGGGGTTTTCCGGGCTCCACAGCGACGGCGCCACGCCGCCCGGGCCTCGCAGGTCCAGGGTAACAGACGAGCGCAGATGCGTAATATCTATGGTAGTTTCGCATACCTCCCTGCCGTCCAGCGACGCCTTCAGCGTGAGGCGCAGGGGAGAGGCGGGCGCTTCCGCGAGCTGCACGTCCACGCGCGCCGCGTTGGAACCCACCAGCGGGGTCACGTGCGCAAGCTCCAGGCAGGAATTGCCCGTCGCCTCGAGGTATACCGTCTGCCAGATGCCGCTGACGGGCGTGTACCAGCAGCCCATGAGCCCGCGCTCCCAGTACTGCTTGCCGCGGGGCTGCTCGCGGTCCGGCCAGTCCTCGACGCGCAGGCACAGGTCATTCGTCCCTTCCTGCAGGAACGGGGTGACGTCAAACCCGAACGGGGCGTACCCGCCCTCGTGCTCCCCGCAGGCGCGGCCGTTGACCCAGACCCTGCAGCGGAAGTCCACCGCGCCGAAGCGCAGCCATACGCGCCGCCCGCGCATCCCTTCCGGGACGATAAACGCGCGGCGGTACCACAGGATGGGGTGGATCTCGTCGGTGCCGATCCCGCTCTTCGCGGCTTGGTACGCGAAGGGGACAGTAATATTCCCGCCAAGGGAAAAGCCTGGCCGCTCCCAGCCCCCGCGCAGGCCTTCGTCCATATCGTCGAACGAGAACTCCCACGTGCCGTCAAGGCTGGAGAAGCACCCGCGTTCGAAATCAGGCCGGGGGTGCTCCAGGCTACGGTGATATGCGTCCATCTAACCTCCGGATAAAATGACTCACCGTGCCATACCATGCCATGCGCAAGCGGCGATGTCAATATGCTTTTGGGAGGACTTCGTCCAGTTTTCGCCTGTTCAGTTCATGCCGCGCGTGATATAATCGCAACATGGGGAGGAATGCAGACGGATGCGGAGCATGACGGGGTACGGCAAGGGCAGGGCAAGCGGCGGAGGGCTGTCGCTGACCTGCGAAGTCAAGACGGTCAACCACCGCTACCTCGACGTTTCGATCCGGCTTCCAAGGGACCTCGCCGCGCTGGAAATCCCGCTGCGCAAGCGGGTGGCGGAGCGTTTTGCCCGCGGCCACG
>DATHTQ010000390.1:0-8398 GCA_035463055.1 Candidatus Limnocylindria bacterium | reverse complement strand
TAGGACCACGCGATGACGCCAAGGCCCAGATAATAGAAGAGGGTCGTGCGCAGGAACATGTTGAGCAGGATGAGCGCGATGGAAACGAAGAAGAGCCCCCTGTACAGCGCGTCGGCGCCGTAGCGGCCCTGCATGAAGGCGGTGAACCGGTGCCTGAGCCTGTCCATCAAACAGTCGTTCCTTCCTGTGGGGAATGGGGAGGGGTATCAGCAGCGGAGGCAGAACCTGGCGAGGCAGAGGCCCAGGCACAGGGTGTTGATGCCGTAGACGTTGGGGATGCCGAACCCTTGCCTGCGCTGCGTGTATTGCTGGAACCCGCCCGTGATCTGGGCGCGCACCTGCTGGTACTCGATGTTGCCTGGGTCAAGGTTCACGGCCTCGTTGATGTGGTTGAGCGCGGACACGCGGTTGCCCAGGCCGAAGTTCGCGATGGCGCTGAGGAAGTACCACTCCGCGTCGCGGGCCGGGATCTGGCTGAGGGCGTAGAGGGCCTCGTTGTAGCGCATCGCGTTGACGTACCTGCGCACCGGCTCGAACTGCATCCCGCCTGGGGTCTGCTGCTGTGTGCGCTGGCGCCCGAAGCCGAACGCCTCGAACGGGTCGAACCCGCCGTAGCCGCCATACCCGCCGTAGCCCCCGTATCCGCCGTACCCGCCCGCCGGGCCCTGGCGTCCCTGCTGGGGCCGGGAATAGTCCTGGTACCTGGCGCGGCCGGATTTGATCTCCTCGTAGGCGACGTTGACCTCGGCCATCTTCGCCTGCGCGCCCGCGTCCCCGGGGTTGAGGTCCGGGTGGTACTTCTTGGCGAGCCTGCGGTACGCGGCGGTCACTTCCTCCTCGGTGGAGGAACGCGGCACGCCGAGCACCTCGTAGGGATCCCTCATCAGGATTTGTCTCCTTCGCGCGCGGCGCGCAGCCGCGTCCAGACGCCGGAATAGAGGATGTTCTCCATCAGCGCCCGGTCCCTGAGGATGGGCAGCGCGGAGAACGCCGCGACGCAGTCGGCCATCAGCACGCCCAGGATCTCCTCGTGGCGGCTTGAGGGGATCGCGACCAGCGGGTTGTACCGCTCGCGGCGGATGTCCTTCTTGAGGTCCACCGCGGCGTCCATGATGTAGATGAAGCGGCCCAGCTTGTCGCCAAGGGCGCGCAGCCCCTCCTCCTGCGGGTGCCCCTCGGGGACGAACACCTCGCCCAGGATGCGGCCGAACGCCGCGCCGGGGTTGTCCGGGTTCATGTCCCCGGCCTTCTCGCACTCCGCGATTTCCGAAAGCCCGTGCAGCACGGCCTTCGCCTGGCGCGGGTAGGCCTGCGAAAGCTCCGGCACGTGCCGGGCGAACACCTTGGCCTGGGCCAGGGCGGGCAGGCTGCGGCCGTCCTCCCAGTCGTCCATGCGCTGGTAGTAGGCGAGCATCACGTTGAGGTCCGCCGCGTAGGCGGTGTGCCGGTTGACCGACGCGTGCCTGCGTTGCAGGGGGTGCACGGGGCAGCGCAGGACGTGCTCCTCGGACAGCTCGGTGCGGTCCAGCGCGCTCAGGAGCAGGGCGAGGAACGCCATGTCATAGCTCAGCGTCGCCCGGCATGCCTGGGAATGCCGCTCGGCGATGCTGCGGCACAGCCCGCAGTAGACGGACTGGTACCGCCCCTTCTCTTCCGGGGTGAGCTTTTCGACGTTGGCGACGACGTACCCGAACACGGCGCTGTCCTTTCCGGCAAGTTATCCGGCCACAGGCGGAATCATAGCACAGGGGCGGGGATGCGTACAAGGACGGCCCCTTCCGCCGGCGGGGCGCGCCCTGACGCCGCGGGCGCGAAACTACCGAAGCACGTAAAGGTATGGTATAATCCCCCAAAAGGGGGGAAAGCGTTTCGTATGGACCCTGAGCCTTCCGGCTTGCTGGCTGCCCTGCAGATCGTCTTCATCATCCTATACAGCCTCCTGAGCGCGGCGGAGTCCGCGGCGCAGGAGCTTACCCTCAGCCGCCGGCGCGGCGCGGACGACGGCGACGAGAGGTCCGCCGCGCTGCTTTCCCGCGCGGAAAGGCTCACGCAGGCGCCGTCGGGGCTGCGCGTGGGGATGCAGGTGATGTCCATGTCCGCCGGGGCCATCGCGGTATGGGCGTACGCGCTGCCGCTGGCCGGGCAGGCCGCGGGACCCTGGGGGTGGGCGCAGGACAGGCCCGGGCTGACCGCCGTCCTGTTCTCCCTGCTGGCCCTGCTGCTGACGGCCGTCGTCTTCCAGCTCTTCGGCATCCTGCTGCCGCGCAAGCTCGCCGCGCGCAAGCCCAGGCGCACCGCGGGGGCGCTGTTCCCGCTCGCGTCGCTGGTCAACGGCCTGTTCCGGCCCGCGGCGCTGCTCATCTCGAAGCTGTCCGGCCTTGTCCTTGGCCTGTTCTCGCCCGACCTGCTGACCCCTTCCGAGGAGGTCACCGAGGACGAGATCCGCATGCTCGTGGACGTGGGCGAGGAGAAGGGCGCCATCGAGGAAGCCGAGCGCGAGATGATCAAGAACGTGTTCGAGTTCAACAACATGACCGCGGCGGAGTGCATGACCCACCGCACCGACGTGTACGCGATCTGGACGGAGGACACCAAGGATGAGATCGTCCAGCTCATCATGGACACGGGGCTCTCGCGCTTCCCGGTCTACGAGGAGGACCTGGACCACATCATCGGCACGGTCAGCACCCGGGAATACCTCCTCAACCTCCAGCGCGACGAGCCGCTTCCGCTGCGCGGCATCCTGCGTGAGGCCCACTTCGTGCCGGAGACCGTGCGCACCGACGTGCTTTTCCGCAACATGCAGCGCAACAAGTTCCACATGGCCATCGTCGTGGACGAGTACGGCGGGACCAGCGGCCTCATCACGATGGAGGACCTGCTGGAGGAAATCGTCGGCAACATCTACGACGAGTACGACCCCCAGGACCAGCAGGACTTCGAGCAGCTGGGTGAGGGGAGCTGGCGCGTGTCCGGCACGCTGGACGTGGAGACGTTCAACGAGCTTTCCGGCAGGGACCTGCCGCTGGACGAGGACTACGACACCATCGGCGGCTACCTGCTCAGCCAGCTGTCCAGCATCCCAGAGGACGGGAGCACCGTGGAGCTGGACAGCGCGGGGCTGCACTTCGAGGTGGAGTCCATCCAGGGCCGCAGGATAGAATGGGTAAAGGTAAGCGTGAACGATGACGTATGACATGATCATTATCGGGGCCGGCGTCGCGGGATGCGCCGCGGCCATCACCGCCCGCCAGCGCGGGCTGTCCGTCCTCGCGCTGTACGCGGGCGACGGGGACCTGGCAAAGGCAAAATCGGTGGACAACTATCCCGGCCTTCCGAACATGCCGGGCGCGGAAGTGCTGGGCCGCATGCGCGACCACGCGCAGATGAAAGGCGCGGTGCTCATCCGGTCCCTGGTGCGGCGGGTGATGCCTTCCGGCGGGGATTTCTCCGTCCTGGCCGGGAATGACCTATTCGAGGCGAAGAGCATCATCCTCGCGATGGGCACGACGCGGGTCAGGACCCTGCCGGGCGAGGAGGAGCTGGTCGGCCAGGGCGTCAGCTACTGCGCCACCTGCGACGGGATGTTCTACCGCGGGGGCGAGGTGCTGGTCGTCGCGTCCGGCGGGGACAGCGTCGAGGAGGCAAACTACCTCGCCGGCCTCGCGAAGGTGACCTATTGCAAGGAAAAGCCGCACGACACCGTTCACCTGTCGGGGGACGTCACCGTGTCCGGCGCGAAACCCCTGTCCTTCTCCCTGCGGGGAGAAAAGATCGCGCTCGCCACCAGCGAGGGCGAGCTCCTGGGCGACGGCGCGTTCGTCATGCGGCCCGCTGTGGCCATGACGCAGCTGATCCCGGAGGCCGAAACGGAGAAGGGCGCATTGAGGCTGGACGCGAAACTGATGACCAGCGTACCCGGCATCTTCGCCGCAGGCGACGTCGCGGGGCTCCCGTACCAGGCGGCCAAGGCCGCGGGGGAGGGAACCGTGGCCGCGCTGTCGGCCGCCGCGTGGCTGGCCCGCGAAAAGGGCGTCCGGCCGGCGCCCAAAGGAGAGCAATGGTGAGGATGGCCCTTTCCCTGGTATTGTCTTTGGTATTGGTACTGCTGCCGGCGCTGCCCGCTTATGCCGCGCCCGTGCGCCCGGCCTCCGGGTTGGCCGCCGAGAACCCGGAACTCATTGCCCGCGTGCAGGGGCTTGTGGCGGTGGCCGCGGCCGCCGCGGCGGACGCAGGCATCCGGGAACTTGGGGACGGCGAGGCGCCTTCCGCCGCGTTCGCCCAGGCGATGGTGCGCCGGGCGCTGGAAGGAATGCTGCTTACTTATCAGCAGCAAGGCCAGCGGATGGAGATGGACGCGGGCCAAGTGCGCGACGCCGCGGCGCAGATGCTGGCGGCGGTGCCGGACGGCGGGTTCACGGGCATCAGCGCGGACACTTCGGCAGGGCATGACACCGTCGGCGCGCATATCTACGAAGCGGCGCTCGGCGAGGATGGCCTGGAGGTCCTGGCTGACGTATACAGCCTGGGCGGCTTCGAGGGAAGCGCCGAGGACGCGCCGGAGGAGAGCCTTACCTGGCTTCGGGCGATGCGGTTCACGCTCATCCCGCGCATGGAGGCGGGCGCCGGCTTCGCGCTCTCGGGCTTCAAAACGCTGGAGGAGTACGGCGCGCGCGCGTGGGTCAGGCACGAGGGCAGGGGCCTGTTCGAGGTCCTTGCGCCGGACGTGCTCGCGGCTGTCCCCGTGGATGGCGAAATGCTGCGGCTGGAAGGCCCGGGCGGCGCGTCGCTGGCGGTGCGCGGGGTGCCCGGGTCGCCGGGCAGCCTCGCCGCGGAGTGGGCGGCGCAGGGAATGGAAATTGACCGCGCCGGAGAGGGCAGAGCCGCTGCGCGCGCGCCGGGCCTGCTGCGCATCGCGGTGGAGGCCGGGAGCGCAGGGGGAAGCCTCGTGTTGGAGATGGCCTGGCCGCCGGAGATGGAGCGCGAGTACAGCCTTTACAGCCTCACCGTGGAGAATTCGTTCATCGTGTTCGGCAGCGCGATCGGGTAAGCCCCGGCGCGAATATCAGGAAGGGGACGCACAGCATGCTGATGGACGCGCTGGTCAAGGAGAAGGCCGGGCCGGGCCTGGTGCTCAAGCAGGTCGAGAAGCCGGTCCCGGGGGCGGACGAGGTGCTCATCAAGGTCCACAAGACCGCCATCTGCGGGACGGACCTGCACATCTGGAACTGGGACGCCTGGAGCCAGTCGCACATCGCGCCGCCCCTGACCATCGGGCACGAGTACGTCGGCGAGATCGCGGAGATGGGCGCGAACGTGCGGCATTTCCACGTCGGGCAGACCGTTTCCGGCGAGGGGCACATCGTCTGCGGCCAGTGCCGCAACTGCCGCGCGGGGCGCGGCCAGTGGTGCAAGTACACCGAGGGGGTAGGCGTCAACCGGGACGGCGCGTTCGCGCAGTACCTGTGCATTCCCGCCAGCAACTGCATCCCCATCAGCCACGACCTTGACGAGGACATCGTCGCCTTCTTCGACGCGCTGGGCAACGCCACGCACACCGCGCTGATGTACGACGTCGTGGGCGAGGACGTGCTCATCACGGGCGCGGGGCCCATCGGCGTCATGGCGGCGGCCATCTGCCGGCACAACGGCGCGCGCAACGTGGTCGTCACCGACATCAAGGACTACCGCCTCGGGCTGGCCATGAAGCTGGGCGCGACGCGCGCGGTCAACGTGCTCAGCGAGGACCTGGGGCAGGTGATGCGCGACATCGGCATGGTCGAGGGGTTCGACGTCGGGCTGGAGATGTCAGGCGCGGCCTCCGCGCTGCGGCAGATGCTCGAGTCCATGCGCAACGGAGGGCAGATCGCGCTGCTGGGCCTGTTCGGCAAGCCCCAGGAGGTCGAGCTCGACAAGGTCATCTTCAAGGGCCTCGCCGTCCAGGGCATCTACGGGCGCAAGATGTACGAGACCTGGTACAAGATGGCGGCGATGGTGCAGAGCGGCCTGGACCTCAAGCCCCTCATCACGCACCGCTTCCCTTACACGCGTTTCCAGGAAGCGTTCGACGTCATGAACACGGGGGAAAGCGGCAAGGTCATCCTCGAATGGCAATAATGAGAGCGGAGGCGCAACCTGTGGCACCCGGAAAGAAGAAGACGGCGCTGGCGCATTTCGCCCGGGCCGTGGAGGGCATCCGCGAAGCGGGGACGTACAAGGAAGAGCGCGTGCTGACCGGCCCGCAGGGAAGCCGCGTGGACACGACGGCGTCCCGCGACG
Organism: Candidatus Limnocylindria bacterium; assembly: GCA_035463055.1. GTDB lineage: Bacteria > Bacillota > Clostridia > Christensenellales > Aristaeellaceae > UBA6115. The sequence continues at coordinate 2,119 of DATHTQ010000390.1, read as the reverse complement.
TGCTCAACCTGTGCGCGAACAACTACCTCGGCCTCTCCAACGACCCGCGCATCGTGCAGGCAGCCCGGGGGTCCTATGGCGCTTGGGGATTCGGGCTGTCCAGCGTGCGGTTCATCTGCGGCACGCAGCTCATCCACAAGCAGCTGGAGGGCCGCCTGAGCCATTTCCTGGGGATGGAGGACGCCATCCTGTATTCCTCGTGCTTCGACGCCAACGGCGGCCTGTTCGAGACGCTGCTCACGGAGGAGGACGCGGTCATCTCCGACGAGCTCAACCACGCCTCCATCATCGACGGCATCCGGCTGTGCAAGGCCCAGAGGCTCCGCTACAAAAACAGCGACATGGCCGAGCTGGAGGCGCACCTGCAGGCCGCGCAGTACAGGCGCATCCGCCTCATCGCGACCGACGGCGTGTTCTCGATGGACGGGTACGTGGCGAAGCTGGCGGACATCTGCGCGCTCGCCGAGAAGTACGACGCGCTGGTCATGGTGGACGACAGCCACGCCACCGGCTTCATGGGCGCGTCGGGCCGCGGCACGCACGAGCACGCGGGCGTCATGGGCCGGGTGGACATCATCACGGGCACGCTGGGCAAGGCGCTTGGCGGCGCGTCCGGCGGGTTCACGGCGGCCGGCCGCGAGGTCGTGGCGCTGCTGCGCCAGCGCTCGCGCCCCTACCTTTTCAGCAACACCGTGGCGCCCGCGGTCTGCGCTGCGTCGCTCAAGGCGCTGGACATCCTGGAGGCCTCCACGGAGCTGCGCGACCGAGTACACGAGAACGCCAGGTATTTCCGCGCCCGGATGGAGGAGCTCGGGTTCGACATGCCCAGGGGCGAACACCCCATCGTTCCCGTCATGCTCTACGACGCGCGACGGGCCGCGGGCTTCGCGGCCAGGATGCTGGAGAAGGGCGTCTACGTCGTCGCCTTCAGCTATCCCGTCGTGCCCCAGGGCAGGGCGCGCATCCGCACGCAGATGTCCGCCGCGCACACGCGGGAGGACCTGGACCGCGCCGTTCGCGCCTTCCGGGACGTGCGGGACGAGATGGACAGGGAAGAGGGGAAGACCGGGGCATGAGCGAGCAAGCGAAAAAGCCGGTATTGTTCTCCGGCATCCAGCCGTCGGGGAACATCACGCTGGGCAACTATATCGGGGCCATCCGCAACTTCACGCTGCTGGAGAAGGACTACGACTGCCTGTTCTCCGTCGTGGACCTGCACGCGCTGACCGTGCGGCAGGACCCGGCGGCCCTGCGGCGCAAGACGCTGGAGCTGGCGGCGCTGTACGTCGCCTGCGGCCTGGACCCGGAAAAGAACATCATCTACTGCCAGAGCCACGTGCCCCAGCACGCGGAGCTCGCATGGGTCCTCAGCTGCTTCACCTACATGGGCGAGCTGGGCCGCATGACGCAGTTCAAGGACAAGGCCGCGCGCCACAGGGACAACATCAACGCGGGCTTGTTCACCTACCCCGTGCTGATGGCGGCGGACATCCTGCTGTACCAGACGGCGCTGGTGCCCGTCGGCGCGGACCAGAAGCAGCACCTGGAAATCTCCCGCGACATCGCTCTGCGGGTCAACCAGGCGCTCGGGGACGTCTTCGTCGTGCCGGAGCCGTATATCCCCAAGGAAACCGCCAAGATCATGAGCCTGAGCGAGCCGGAGCGCAAGATGTCCAAGTCCGACCCGGACGAGAGCTTCATCGCGCTGACCGACCGGCCCGACGACGTGGCGCGCAAGATCCGCCGCGCGGTGACGGACTCCGACGCAGACATCCGGTTTGACCCGGTGAACAAGCCGGGCGTGTCGAACCTGCTCACCATCCTCAGCACCCTGTCGGGCGAGGGGATGGACGCGCTGACGGCCCGCCTCAAGGGCCAGGGGTACGGCAGGCTGAAGGAAGAGACGGCCGAAGCCGTCCTCGCGGCGTTGGCGCCCATCCAGGAGCGGTTCAAGGCGCTGATGGGGGACAAGGATTACCTGTCGGGCACCCTCTCCCGCAACGCGGAGCGCGCACAGGCGCTCGCGCGCAGGACCTTGCGCAAGGTGTACAAGAAGCTGGGGCTGTTCTAGCCATAGGGGGAGTCATGAAAAAGGTTCCGTTTCCCGGCGGCACGCCCT
>DATHTQ010000389.1:0-7509 GCA_035463055.1 Candidatus Limnocylindria bacterium | reverse complement strand
CGCCGCCGGAGAGGCGCAGGTCGCGGATGGTCAGCTCGAACCCTTCCGGCGCGCCCAGCGCCTTCGGGTCGTCGGTGAAGGAATACTGCGTCTTGGCGATGCAGACCGGCAGGCTGTCCAGCCCGTCCTTGGTGAACTGGGCCAGCATCTTGCGCGCCTGCGCGGAATAGTTGACGCTGCCGGCGCGGTAGACGCGCTTCGCGATGGCCTCGATTTTCTGTTTCAGGGTCATGTCCTCGGGATACGTGAACGTCATCCCGCCGCCCAGGCCCTGGTCGGCGATGTCGGCGACGGTCTGGGCCAGCTCCTTCGTGCCCTGCCCCCCGTGCGCCCACCCGTCGCAGAACGCGCAGGGAACGCCGTCCGCGGCGAGGAGGTCCTTGAGGGCCTGGATCTCCGCGTCGGTATCGGACACGAAATGGTTGATGGCGACCACCGCGGGCAGGTTCCACACCTGCTTGACGTTGCGGCAGTGCCGCAGCAGGTTCTGTGCGCCGTCGCGCAGCGCCTGCACGTTCTCGGTCTTCAGGTCGGCCTTCTGCACGCCGCCGTGGTGCTTGAGCGCGCGGATGGTCGCGACGATGACGACGCAGTCCGGCCGAAGGCCCGCCGCCCGGCACTTGATGTCGATGAACTTCTCCGCCCCCAGGTCCGCCCCGAAGCCCGCTTCCGTGACCACGTAGTCGGCCAGCCGCAGCGCGGTCGTCGTCGCGGTCACCGAGTTGCAGCCGTGGGCGATGTTGGCGAAGGGTCCCCCGTGGATCAGCGCGGGCGTGTGGTCAATGGTCTGCACGAGGTTGGGCATCAGCGCGTCGCGCAGCAGAGCGGCCATCGCGCCCTGGGCGCCGATCTGCGACGCGGTGACCGTGTTCCCGGCGTAGTCGCGCGCGACGGCGATGCTGCCCAGGCGCCTCTTGAGGTCCCCCAGCCCGTTGGCCATGCAGAAGCTGGCCATGACCTCGCTGGCGGCGGTGATGTCGAACCCGTCTTCGCGCGGGACGCCGTTCTTGTCGCCGCCCAGGCCGCTGACGATGTCGCGCAGCTGGCGGTCGTTCATGTCCATGCAGCGCCGCACGCGCACCTGGCGCGGGTCGATGTTCAGCTCGTTGCCCTGCTGGATGTGGTTGTCCACCATCGCGCACAGGAGGTTATTGGCCGTCGTGATCGCGTGAAAGTCGCCGGTGAAGTGGAGGTTGATGCCTTCCATGGGCAGCACCTGGGCGTACCCGCCGCCCGTCGCGCCGCCCTTCATCCCGAACACAGGACCCAGCGACGGCTCGCGCAGCGCGATCATGGAGTTCTTCCCGATGGCGCGCAGCCCGTCGGCCAGGCTGATGGAAACGGTGGTCTTGCCCTCGCCCGCGGTGGTTGGCGTGATGGCGCTGACCAGGATCAGCCTGCCCTTGAGCGGCCTGTCCCGCAGCGGCACCGGGTTGACCTTGGCGATGCCCCTGCCGTACGGGGTCAGGGCGTCCGCCGGGATGCCGGCTTCCTCCGCGATGCGCTCGATGGGCCACATCTCCGCTGCCTGTGCGATCTGGATGTCGTTCATCATTTCCTCCCGATCATATGATAAGGCCGTTTCCCGGCCGTTTATCCAGGTCATGCCCGCGGCAGGCAGGCAAAAGCGGCCGCGCGGCCGTGGCGGCGCGGTTATTTCTGCAGGTTCTTGTCCCGGGTGAGCGACACCGCCGCCAGGCAGGTCATCTTGCTTTCGTGCAGGTGGCGGATGATGAGGTCGCCGAACGCCTTCTCGTCCCGCGCGCGCAGCAGCCGTAGCAGCTCGTGGTGCTCCCGGTGGGCGTCGCCCCTTCGCATCACGCTGGCGATGGCAAGGTGGGAAAATCGGGTGATGTACTCCTCCTGGCTGTCGATGACGCTCGTGATGCGGCGCTTGTCGGATATCTGCTCGATGCCCCGGTGGAAGGCGCGGTTGAGGACCGCCAATTCGGCCACGTCGGCGGCTTCCTGCGCCGCGTCCATCCTCGTGAGGACGTCCGAGAGGTCTGCCAGGTGGGCATCGGTGACGTTATGGATGATGGACGGGATGATCAGGGCCATCAGCGCGTTGCGGATGCTGAAGATCTCGTCGATGTCCTCTATGGTGAACGCACGCACGACGACGCCGCGCCGCTGGGTGCACTCGACCAGCCCGTCCAGTTCGAGCTTGCGGAACGCCTCGCGCAGCGGGGTGCGGCTGATGTGCAGCCGCTCCGCGTATTCGGTTTCGATCAGGCGCGAGCCCGCGTGGATCTTGCCCATGATGATGTCATGCTTGAGCAGCTCATAGGTGGCCTGACGAATGGGCTTGTTGTCAGTGTCCCGTCCCGGACGCGCCTCTTCCACGTGGAACCCTCCTTGTATGGATTCTGTTCCATACTATCCGCGCCAGGGCGCGGTGTCAAGGACGGCGGGTCAGGGGGCGGCTTCCCGGAGCATCGCGGCGCAGGCGAGCAGGGGGCCTTCCCGGCGGTAAACGCCCAGCAGGCCATCCTCCAGGTACAGGCACGCGGGCTCGCCCTCCGGCAGGGAGGCGCCGCCCGGGACGTCCTGCGCCAGCAGCTTCACGCCGTTGACGGCGGGCTTGCGCATCGCGAGGGGGACCTGGAGCGAAGGGAGGTGGGCGAGCGCCACTCCCATCGTGCTCATGAACGTCGCGCCCGGAGCGCACCCGCCTTCCGCCCAGCGCGCCACGTCGTCCGGCGTCGCTGAGCTGTCGAGCTTGAGCCCCGCGCTTTCCTCCCGCAGCAGGAACCGCATGTGCGCCGGGCAAGCCAGCGCCTGCCCGATGTCGTGGCACAGCGTGCGGATATAGGTGCCCTTCCCGCAGCGCACCCGCAGCAAGAACCCGCCGTTTGGCATGGCGCGCAGCAGCAGGATGCTGTCGATGCGCACGGGCCTCTCGGCCAGCGCAACCGTCTTTCCGGCGCGGGCGAGCGTGTACGCCGCCTCGCCGCCTACCTTGAGGGCGGAGTATTGCGGCGGCACCTGCGTAATGTCCCCGATGAACCGGGGAAGGACATCCTGCAGTTCCTGAACGCCGGGCACGCGGACGCCCCGCTGCACGACCCTGCCCTGCGCGTCCTGGGTATCCGTAGCGCCCGTGAACGCGATTTCCGCGAGGTACGCCTTGTCGCCGGGCAGGTAGTCGTTCAGGCGCGTCGCCTTGCCCAAAAGGATGGGCAGCACACCCGCCGCCTCCGGGTCGAGCGTCCCGGCGTGGCCGGCCTTCATGCCCGTGCGCGCCTTCAGAAAGGCAACCGCCTGGGCGCTTGACATGCCAGGCGGCTTGTAGAAGTTGACGGCCGCGTCCATCAGGAGAGCAAGGCTGAAAGCCGGGACTCCACCAGCGCCAGCGCCTCGTCCATGGGCATGCGCAGCGTGCAGCCCGCCGCAAGCATGTGACCGCCGCCGCCAAGCTCCAGCGCGACCTTGGAAACGTCGTGCGGGGGCAGCGCGCGCAGGCTGACCTTGACGCCGGCCTCCTCCTGCGTGGCGAGGAAAGCCACCTCCACCCCGCGGATGTTGAGGCCGTGGTTGACGATACGGTCCGCGTTTTCCGGCGTGGCGCCCGCCTGCCGGAAATCCTCCGCGCGCAGGACCATCCGGGTCAGCCTGCCGCCTTTCAGGAACGCCAGCGAAGCCAGGGCGCGGCCCAGCAGCATGACGTCCTCGGGCGCCTTGGTCAAATGCAGGGCGCGGGCGGCGGCGGAGATGTCCAGCCCCGCGCGCATCAGCCTGGACATCTGGGCGAAGAACTCCTCGTCCATCTGCCCGAAGGCGAAGTTGCCGGTATCGGTGGACAGCGCGGCGTACAGGCATTCCGCCATGGTGCGGGTGATGTTGGCCCCCGACGCCTCCGCCAGGCGGATGATGAGGTTCCCCGTCGCTGCGACGAGGCTGTCCACGTAGTTGTGCTGCCCGAACAGCGTGTTGGAGGTGTGGTGGTCGATGACCATCGTCACCGGGCACGCGCTGAAGTATCTCCCGGCGTCGCCGATGCGGGCCAGGTCCGACGCGTCCACCGAGAGGCCTAGGTCGAACTGCCGGCCCTCGGCCTCATGGGGTTTGCGGACGGTTTCCCATCCGGGCAGGCTGAGCAGGTTCTGCGGCACCGGGTCGTGGCATACCGTCAGGACTTCCTTGCCAATGCCCCTCAGCCATTCCCCCGCAGCCAGCAGCGACCCGATGGCGTCGCCGTCGGGCTGGACATGGGTGCACAAAAGGACACGCCGGGCGCTTCCCAGCGTGTCCAAGGCCTGTGCGAGGTCAATCCTCGTGCTCATTGTCGGGCACGGCTTCGTCCGCGGGCGCCTGGGCCCGCGGCGCGTCGGTGATGATGGTTGCGTCGCGCAGCGGCTCGGGCACGGGGTCCGGGACGGCCTGCTCGTCCGCGATGTCGTCCGACTGGGCGCCGCCCCCCCGCGCGTCCTCCGCGTTCCCCACGCTGGCCATCACTTCCTTGAGGCGGCTGGCGATGTGCAGGCCGTAGGCGATATTGCGGTCCGCCACGAACTGCAGCTCAGGCGTGAAGCGCAGCTGGATCGCGCTTCCCAGCGCGTGGCGCAGCAGGCCGGACGCGCCCTTGAGCGCGGTGACCATGCCGTCCAGCTTGTCCTCTTCCAGGGCGCTGACGAACACCTTGGCGTACCTCAGGTCCTTGGCCGCCTCCACGCGGGTGATGCTGAACGTCCCCGCGATGCGCGGGTCCCGCAGTTCCTCCCGGATGACACGGTCCAGGTTCTTCCTGATCTCTTCCGCAATGCGGCTGCGCCGGTACTGCGACAATCGTGTTACCTTTCAATCTCTTCGTTCATGTAGCACTCAATGACGTCCTTTTCCTTGATGTCATTGAAGTTCTCCAGGCCTATGCCGCATTCGAAGCCTGCGGCGACCTCCCTGACGTCATCCTTGAAGCGCCTGAGGCTGGACAGCTTGCCCTCAAAGATGGGCACCGCGTCCCGCAGAAGGCGGACCGGCTGGTTGCGCTGCATCTTGCCATCCAGCACGTAGCACCCTGCGATTGTACCCGCGCCTGTGATGCGGAACACGTTGCGCACCTCGGCGTGGCCCAGGACGACCTCGCGGAACTCGGGCTTCAGCAGGCCCTTCATGGCCTTCTCGATGTCCTCGATGGCCTGGTAGATGATGCGGTACTGGCGGATGTCCACGCCTTCCTTGGCGGCGGCGGCCCTCGCGTTGTTGTCCGGGCTGATGTTGAAGCCGATGATGGTCGCGTTGCCGGTGGCGGCGAGGTTCACGTCGTCCTTGGTCACCGCGCCGACGCCGCTGTGCATCACGTGGATCTTGATCTTCTCCGAGCTGAGCTTCTCCAGCGATTGGCGCACTGCCTCAACGGAGCCCTGCACGTCTGCCTTGATGATGACGTTGAAGGTCAGCTGCTCGCCTTCCTTGATGCTCTGGTACAGGTTGTCCAGCGTGACCGCCGAGCTCGACAGCACGCGCTGCTCCCTGATCTTGTCCTCGCGCTCCTTGGCGACCTGGCGGACCAGCTTGTCGTCCTCCACGACCATCAGCTCGTCGCCCGCCTGGGGCACCGCGCTGAAGCCGGAGATCTCGACCGGCATGGCAGGCCCGGCTTCCCGGACGTTCTCCCCGCGGTCGTTGAGCAGCGCCCTGACGCGCCCGGAAGCCATGCCCGCGATGATGTTGTCGCCCACGCGCAGCGTGCCGTTCTTGATGAGCACGGTGGCCAGCGCGCCGCGGTTCTTGTCCAGCTTGGCCTCAATGATGATGCCGCGGCCCAGGCGGCCGGGGTTGGCGCGCAGCTGCAGCACCTCAGCCTGGAGCAGGATCATCTCCAGCAGCCGGTCCACGCCCTCGCCGGTCTTCGCGCTGACCTCCACCATGATGGTGTCGCCGCCCCACTCCTCGCTGACGAGGTTGTGGGCGGTCAGGTCCTGCTTGATGCGGTCGGGGTTGGCCTCGGGCTTGTCCATCTTGTTGATGGCGACGATGACGGGCACCTTGGCGGCGTGCGCGTGGTTGATGGCCTCAATGGTCTGCGGCATGACGCCGTCGTCCGCAGCCACCACGAGCACCGCGATGTCGGTGGCCTGGGCGCCGCGGGCGCGCATGGCGGTGAACGCCTCGTGGCCCGGGGTGTCCAGGAACGTGATGGCCTGACCGTCCAGGTTGACGGAGTACGCGCCGATGTGCTGCGTGATGCCGCCCGCCTCGCCGCGCACGACGTGGGTGTTGCGGATGTAGTCCAGCAGGCTGGTCTTGCCGTGGTCGACGTGGCCCATGATGGTGATGACCGGCGGGCGCGTCTGGAGGTTCTCCTCCGCGTCGGCGACGTCGGCGACCTCGATCATCTGCTCCTCGGCGGTGCGGTCCTGCTTCATGATGAGCTCGACCCCGAACTCCGCGCTGACCAGCGCGGCGGTGTCGAAGTCCAGCTCACTGTTGATGGTCGCCATGTTGCCCAGCAGCAGCAGCTTCTTGAGGATCTCGCCTGCCGGCTTGCCGACGCGCTCCGTCAGGTCCTTGACCGTGATCTTGTCGGCGGTCATGAAGGCCTGCTCGATGCGGATGGGGGCCATGAGCTGCTGCAGCGAGGGCTTCTTGAGCCGCGGGCGGCGGCCGCGCGCGGTCTCGTCGTCGTGGCCCTGGAACACGGGCTGCGACTTGCGCACGCTCTGCTTGCGCTGCTTGCTGACGTGCTCGGGGTCCGGCTTGCGGACGTAGCTCTTCTTGTTGGGGTCGTAGTTGCTGATCCGGTCCTTCTCCAGCGCCGGGAGGTCTTCCGCGGCCGGCTTCACGCCGGGGCGGCCCATGCCGGGGCGTCCGGGGAACGGCGGCCTGCCCATGCCGGGGCCCATCGGCCTCGCGCCGGGCATACCGCCCATCGCGGGGCGCCCGAACGGCGCGGCGCCCGCGGGACGCGGCTGGCCGTACTGCGGCGAACCGGGGGCCGGGCGGCCGTAGGGGCCCGCGGGGCGGGGCGCCATCTGTCCCTGCGGGGCCGGCTGGCCGTACTGCGGCGAACCGGGCGCCGGGCGCCCGTAGGGGCCGGCGGGACGGTTGTAGGGCATGGCGGGGCGTGGCCCAGTCTGCCCCTGCGGGGCTGGCTGGCCGTACATCCCCGGACGGGGCTGCGGCCTGGGCGGCATCGCCGGAGAGCCGGGCCTGGGAGCGCCCTGCGCGAAGGCGGGGCCGGCCAAGGGACGCGGGCCAGCGGGCTGGGCGGCAGGCTGCGCTGCCTGCGTCGGCTGCGGCGGGCGGGCGGCTTGCGGAGGCTGTGCCTGCAGCGGCGCTTGCGCGGCCTGCGCGGGCTGGGTATCCAGCTGCGCCTGGACGGCCGGGGCGGATTCCGCCTGCGCCGCCGGTTCGGCGGCGGGAACCGCTGCCGCGGCGGGTGCGGAAGGCGCTGGTGCCGGCTCACCCGCTTCCCTTTCGGGCTGCGCTGCCTGGACGGCCTGCGCCGCCTGCACGGCGTGGGCGGCCTGTGGCTGCGCGGGCGCGGCTTCCGGGGCCTTGACCTCT
>DATHTQ010000388.1:0-2744 GCA_035463055.1 Candidatus Limnocylindria bacterium | reverse complement strand
GCGGTAGGCCGGGGCGTCGGGTAGGCATAGCGCAGGACGGCTTCGTACGTCTCGCCCTCAGACAGGTAAGGCTCGGTCGCCGTCCGTAGCGCTTCTTCCCTGGTGTCCGGCCCCGCGGCTTCCAGCATCCCCAGGCTTTCCGGTTTCTCACCCTGTATCAGGCTGCTTACGAGCGCCGCCAGCAGGGGGTGGCTCGCGCCCTCCACGACGTACGCCGGGAGTTCCCGGCAATGCGCAGTATATATCTCCAAGGGAATGTCCAGCAGGCGCATCGCGGTCGCGTGCGCCGTGCCGACGTAGCGGATGTGCCAGGGCTCCGACACGATGCCGGTGACCCCGCTCCATTCCGCCTTGTACCGGATGATGAAGCCAAAGCGGTGCGCATTCTGCGCGACCCACTCGCCCTCCGGCGTGTTGCCGAAGGCGGGGTTGAGGTTGAGCTGCGAGGGGGACTGCACGTCCATGGCCAAGCCCAGCTGGTGCTCGCTGGCCCCGGCAGGGGCGACGCGCCGCATCGCCTTCTCGCGGCTCCCTGTCTCCGCCACCTTCTCGTTGAACAGGATCTGCTGGACGCCGAAGCTCCGGTAGCCGGACGCGGCGAACAGGGTGTGCCCCGCCTCGTACCTAGCGGCCTCGAACATCCGCTCCAGCGCGCGCGCGGCCGCCTCGCGCATCAGGATGTTCGCCTCCAGGCTTTCCTTGCGCACGGCCACGCGGGGCCGCACCAGGTCGTCGGGAACGTAGGATTTCGAAACGCGGTTCCCATTGTTGACGAGGTGCAGCATCCCGCCCAGGTCCAGGATGGAAGGCGGCGCCGCGGGCGGTGGCGCCGTTTCGGCACCTGCCGGAAAAACGCCGGCGAGCAGCGCGGCGAGGACGAGGAGGGCGAGCAGCGGCTTCATGCCATGCGCCTACGGCTGTACCGCGCCAAAAGATATCTCGGCGTCCCCGCCATCCGCGGAGGGGAGCGCCGTATAGGGAGGAGGGGCCTCCAGGCTGCGCACGAGCGCCTCGAAGTCGCCGCCGCGCTCCTCGAAGGCGCCGATAGCGGCATGCCACTCCTGGTCGAACTCCTCCAGCGAAAGGCGGTTCTCCATGATGTAGGCGGCGGCTTCCCGGCCCACGTAGCGCAGGTGCCACGGCTCGTAGATGATGCCGGTGATGTCCTTCTTCTCAGGCAGGTACCGGATGATGAACCCGAACCTCGCGCAGTTCGCTTCCAGCCAGCGCGCCTCCGGGGTTTCCCCGAACTTCGGGGTCATGCCGTCGCGCTCGGCCCAGTAGCGGTTGAGAACGTCCACGCCCAGGCCGGTCTGGTGGTCGGAGGTGCCGGGCGCGGCGACGACGCCGTCGTCCTTTCCCTCGCGCGCCTTGCGGTTCTCGTACATCGTCGCCTGCGTCCCGTAGCTGCGGTACGAGCTTTTCACGTACAGCGTATGCCCGTCGCCTTCCGCGGCCAGGAACAGCTCCCTGAGGGCGTCGGCGGCGGGCTTGCGCAGCTCGTGCGGTCCGCTGACCGCGCGCAAGTTCAGGGGCACGAGGCTTGCAGGGGTGTAATCGGCTTCCAGCTTGCTGTCCCTGTTGACCAGTGTCAGGGTCCTGTCCCGGTTCTTGAGCAGGTTGGCCGGAAGGGGATAGTCCCACACGGCTTCCGCCGTAGCGTAAAAAGACACCGCGAGGAGCGCGAGCAGGAGGGCGGCCATATGGATGCTGTTACGGTCTGGACGTCGCAATGTACTCTCCAAAATGTTTCTCGGCGAGCCGGCGCACGTAGGCCTCGAGCGGAATGTCCAGCGCGCGCAGCGCGCGGGCGTGATCCGCGCCCACGTAGCGCTGGTGCCACGGCTCGTAGGAGTATCCCGTGTCGGCGGTCCATTCGGCCTTGTAGCGGATGATGAAGCCGAACCGGTGGGCGTTGTCCGCCAACCACTGGCCTTCGCGGCTGCTGCCGAAGGCGGCGTTGAGGATGGGGTTCCCTCGCCGCCCGACGTCCATCGCCAGGCCCAGCTGGTGCTCGCTCGCGCCGGGGGGCGCCACGAGCAGGCCCGCCTTGCCCTCGCTGCCCAGGGAGGAGACCTTCCTGCGGTAAATGGCTGCCTGCCGGTCGTAGCTGCGGTACCCGGATACGGCGACCAGCTTGCAGCCGTCCCCCTGCGCCGCCTCGAACAGCGCCTCCAGCATCCCGGCGGCTTCCCGCCGCATGCGGACGTCGGAGGTGAGCCTGGGGACGCCGACCTGGACCAGGTCCGGCGGCTCGTAGGCCTGCGTCAGCCGGTACGTCTTGTTGACGAGGTACAGGCTGCCGCCCAGGCTCGTCGCGCCGACGTACGCGTCCACCCCGCCATTCAGCAGGCTGAGGCACAGCAGCACGAGGGCAGCCGCCGCGCGGATCACGCGCGCGGCATCCTGAACGCTTCGGGGTTGATGGCCTGCAGGCGGCCTGCGGAGGCGGCGTCCAGCCGCACCGTTACCTTCGTCCCCTCCGCCCCGTGCTCTTCCGCGGTCACGCGACCCTGGCGGCGCAGCTCGCTGAGGAACTGGTAGCGGCTGAACGGCACGAACAGCTCGTACGTCTTCTCGCGCTCGCGCAGGATGCGCGTGAAGGCTCCCAGCAGTTCGTCCAGGCCCTCGCCGGTGAGCGCGCTGACGCGGATGGCCTCCGGGGGGACGTCCCCCGGCACCGCGGCGTCCCACTTGTTGTAGACCTCGATGCGCGGCTGGCCCGTCGCGCCAAGGTCGCGCAG
>DATHTQ010000387.1:0-5252 GCA_035463055.1 Candidatus Limnocylindria bacterium | reverse complement strand
CCGGCGATTACGGCCTGCACTCGCGCCGCACGGGAGAGAGCGCGCGGCCCGACAGCCTGCTCGCCGTCGCCTCCGGGGAGGAGTGGACCGGGTACGCGACCGCGGGCATCGTCCAGTCCTCCCAGGTCATCGGCGTGCTGCTGATGGTGTCGTCCGTGCGCGAGATGATGCAGAGCCTGCTCGCCCTGCAGAACAACATGCTCGTGCTGTTCCTCATCGTGGCCCTGGCTGCGGTGGGCGCGGGCATGGTGTTCTCGCGCGTGCTGACCAAGCCCATCACCGAGATGACGGGCGTCATCCGCCAGATGTCCAAGGGCGACTTCGGCCTGCGCGTGGCGGAGAAGGGCAGCGGCGAGATACGCCAGCTGGCCGTCGCGTTCAACTCGATGAGCGAGCAATTGGAGGCCCTCAACCAGACGCGCAGCCAGTTCGTGTCCAACGCGAGCCACGAGCTCAAGACCCCGCTGGCGACCATGAAGATCATGGTCGAGAGCCTGGTGTACCAGCCGGACATGGACCCGGAGCTGCGCACAGAGTTCCTGGGCGACGTCAACCGCGAGATCAACCGCCTGTCCTCCATCGTGTCCGACTTGCTGACCCTGGCGCAGGTGGACTCGCGCACGACGCGGCTCAAGCGCGAGCGGATGTCGCTGGCGGAGGTGGTCAAGGAGACCGAGCACCGCCTCGCGCCCATGGCGAAGCAGAAGGGGCAAACCGTCACCCTCTCCATCCAGGACGGGTGCGACATGTACGCAGACCGCGAGAAGCTGCAGCAGGTCGTGTACAACCTCATGGAGAACGCGGTCAAGTACACGCCCCAGGGCGGCTGGGTGAAGGTGGGCCTGCAGCGCGTGGGGCGGGACGCGGTGCTCACGGTGTCCGACAGCGGGCCGGGCATCCCAAGGGAAAGCCTGCCGCACGTCTTCGAGCGCTTCTACCGCGTGGACAAGTCCCGCGGGCGCGAGTCCGGCGGGACCGGCCTGGGCCTGTCCATCGTGCAGCAGTACGTGCTGATGCACGGCGGCAGCATCCGCGCCGAGAGCGAGGAAGGCCAGGGCGCGGTGTTCACGGTGGAGCTGCCGCTGAACAAAGGATAAGGCAGGAAGGCTTCGCCATGGGGGCGATGCCTTTGAGTGTGGACTAATATTCGTCTCTGCTGAATGATTGTTGCTTACAAATCAAAAGAATTAGTGAAGTTGGTTATTGGACCAGCCCTTCGGCGCGCAGGAACTGGCCCGCGACGTCTATCGCTTCCGAGAAGACCCCGTCCCGCGAGCCCCCGATGAAGAAGAATACGCGCGTGACCCCGCGGCGGCTTGTCAGGGTGTTGACGGCGGAATAGACCATGCGGCGCTCCGCCGCCCCGTCCTGCCCCCGGGCGAGCTCCCGCAGGCGCTGCGAGAAGTTGACCAGCACCGCGTCCCCCGCCCGGGACACGCCGAGCAGGTCCGCGTCGGTCAGCCCCGCGGGCAGCGTGGGCATCAGGCCCGGGACGCTGTCGGTGTTCATCGGGCCGGCCATCAACTGCCCAAGCAAAAACCTTGGGTTGTAGGCCTGGAACCACGGGATGGCGCGGTAGGACGCGCGCAGGGCGCCGGTCCCGTCCGCGAAGTACAGCGCGCACGGGCTGAGCAGGAAATGGCTGAACTGGCTGCGCGCCATGACCCCGCCCTGGAAGAGGATCTCGTCCCCTGCGCCCTCATAGGTGCCGGACGGCACTACGGCGGTGATGCGCTCACTTCCGATCTGCACGGCGACGCCGCCGACGTAGGGCAGGAACGTCGTCAGCGTATACGCCAGCGACGCCATCATGACCGAGCGCGGGATGCGCGCGGTGATGAGCGCGTCGTTCGCGCTTTCGTGGAACCTCAGCCGCACGACCCTGCCTCCGCCGCCGGGGTTCTCCTCCACCTCCGGCGGGCCCGCAAGAAGGGTTGCGAGGTCGGGCACGCGCGGCAGCCCGGGCAGGGTCAGCGCGCCCGCGGAGAGAGCGCCCATCAGCGCCGCCGCCATGTCGGGTATCGAGGCGCTGGGGAAGGTGACCGTCCTGCCTTCGGCCAGGAGGCCGCGCCCGGCGCCGGCCGCGCGCGCGGCTGCCGCGTCCCCCGCCGCGCTGTCCTCCAGCCCGCCCGTGAAGCTGCCCGTGGGCAGCGTGGACGCCGTGTCCAGCCCCGGCTGCCTGCCGCTGATGAGCACGTTGACGTAGCGAATGTCGCCCCACTGCGTGAGCGTCGCCGCGATGGCGCGGAACGCTGTCGCGCGCTGCGCCGCGCTGAGCGACAGGGCGCCCGGGCCCAGGTTGACGGTCGCGGTATCCCCGGAGACTTCGACGGCGGAGCCGGGGGACAGCGCGAGCGTGCCCTCCGGCGCGACCGGCAGGGCCTGCGTGGTCGGCGCGAAGGAGAACAGCCTGCGCAGCGCGAACTCCGCGGGGTGGCGGCCCGGGGACAGCAGGATGCGCTCGGGGAACATCGCGAGCTGCCCGGTCTGCACGGACACGAGGGCGACCAGGACGGTCTGCGCGAAGCCCTCCGCGGCGTCGCCCACCGGGGCGGGGAACTCCTCGCGCGGGGGCGGCAGCGTGGGCCCGGCGCCCTGGCGCACCGGGACGGAAGAGGCGCAGCCCGAAAGCGCGCCTACTGCGATGAGCAGGGCGGCGGCCAGCGCCCGGCGCGCGCGGGTCACGGCGCGCCTCCCAGGCCCGCGGCCAGCGCGAGCAGGGAGTCCGGGCTGATTTTCCATACGCTGTCCTGCCGCTCCAGCCGGACGGGGAACGCGTCGAGCTCCTTTTCCCTGCCTTGCATGTCCATGCCGCTGATGCGCAGCGTCACGACCGCGTGGGAGCCGTCCGGGGACGGGATGCCCGCCGACACTTCGTAGTCCAGCAACGCGGGCATCGCGGCCGGGTCCAGCGCGGAAACGCTGGCCGCAGGGTCCGCCGGCGCGGCGACGAATGGCCGCATGTCCGCGAAGTCCCGCGCCTGCCAGAACGACAGGATATGCTGCAGCGCCCTGCCGGGCGTGAGCACGTCGTCCTCGCTGCGGGTGAGCGGCGGCAGCAGCCGGTCGCTGTCCTCCAGCCAGACGCGCGCGGACAGGCGCATGGACGCGTTGGCGGCGCCCTCGCGCATGACGAGCACCTGCACTGAGTGGTACCGCCCGCTCTGGGTGAGCGCGTTGGCAAGCGATGACGTCATCAGACGGCGGCGCAGGGCGGCGCCCCCGTCGCCCGCGCCAGATTGCGGCTCGCCCGGCAGGGGGTCCAGGAACGCGCCGGACAGCGTGACGAACAGCAGCCCCGCGTTCTCCTGGACCGACAGCACCTCCGTGCCCCGGGGAATCAGCCGGGACAGGTAGGGCGGCGGGGAGGAGGGGCCGCCGATGAGGGCGCGCACGATCGCCTCCTCCGCGGTTTGGGTGTGCGGCACCGTCAGCCTGCGGCTTTCCGCGGCGAGCCACGGTGAATCCGCGTAGCGGAAATACAGCACCGCGTCCACCTGGGTCCCGCCGCCCGGGGCGGCGAAGTCCAGCAGCGGGCTGGCCGCCAGCGCCGGGGCATATGCAACAATGATGAGAATACAGGCGGCAAGCGCGCAAGCGCACCGACGGTATGCGACGCCGCGCCGAGGCCCGTTCGCGCCGCGCGCCCGCGTCACGGCTGCGGCCCGCTGTCGGTCACCCGGCCGCGCAGGGTGTTCATCGCGCGCTCCAGGGCGTCCTTCGCGCCGTTCCAGGGCATGTCGGCGTTGCGGTAGTCGAACTTGCGCGTAAAGCGGTCCAGGTCCTCCTCGATGCCCCGCAGGCTGTCCTCCAGCAGCCGCCCCGCCGTGTCCAGCAGGCTGTCCAGCCGCTCGCCCGACAGGCTTTGGGGCGCTGCGCGGAATACCGCCGCGGTGTGGGGGACGCACAGGCCCCGGGACGCGGCGAACGCCGCGCGGAACGACTCGTCCGTCTTCCACAGGTGGACGAGGCTGGCGAGCTGGCCTTCCTCCTGCGCCTCCAGGCCCTCGCACAGGGAGCAGCCGCTTTGCAGGGAAGCCAGGCCGGACGCGGGCGTTTCCCCGTCCTGCGCGCTCTTCCGGCGTGAAAAAAAGCCGCCGCCGTTCCCGGCGCGGCCGGCTTTCGCCTCGCGGACCGCCTGCGCGGCCCTGGGGCGGAGCGCCTGCAGGTGCGACAGCGTCATCAGGGCGTGCCCGAGGCGGTTGCCCTGCTTCTCGTCGTAGAGCATGCGGTGGTGGGCCGCGCAGAACCCCAGCCGGTTGACCTGCTCCCGGATGTCCGGGGACATGACGGAGCCCCCCAGCGCGCGCGACACGAGCAGCCGCTCGGTGCCTTCCTTCAGCCGGCACAGGGGGCAGAGCCCGCCCTGCTTCAGCGCGTCCCAGACGGGGATCGTGTCGATATGGTAGCGCAAAGCGTTACCTCGCTGGCGCGGAGCAGGTGGTGCAGGCGATGAGGTTCTTGAACGTGTCGCTGGAGACGTCGCGGTAATAGAACATCGCGGTCAGCGGCTTGTACTTGGCGGCGATGGAGGAGCAGTTGGGGTCGATGTGGTAGTACTGCCCGCCGTTCTGGTTGTAGAACAGAACGGTGTCCGAGCGCACGCCCTGGCTGGACGCGAGCGGGGCCGCCGTGGGTGAGACCACTACCTGCGTCTGCCCGCCGGACACGGCCTGCGCCGTCGGCTGCTGGACGACCTGGGAGGAGGAGATGGAGTTGGGGTCCACGTACCATTCGCCGTTGGAGCGGATCATGAGGATCTGGAAATTGTACTTCAGCGGCTCGCGGCCGTCGTTCTTGCTGATGGTGGCCTGCATGTTGATGGTGCGGATCTGGTCGCTGTCGGTGCCCGAAACGTCGGTGACCTGGTAGTCCAGCGGCGTGCGGATGGCGGTGAGGTGGAAGATGCCCGTCTCGGCCTCGCGCTGGTTCTGGAACCCGTTGACCCAGTTGGGGGAGGAATAGGCCACCATGGAGGCGTAGTCCTTGCCGCTCCAGGCGTTCATGAACTGGTCGAGCCGCCACTGCGCCTCCGAGGACGCGGCCTGCGTGTTCGCCTGCTCCTCCGCCAGCGCCTGGGACCCGGTGCTCATCTGGACCATGCTCGCGCTGGTGTCGGTGGAGAAGATGGACGCGAGGTCGTTCTCCGGCGTGGTGGTCACGCTGTCCCGCGGGGGCGTGGTGACCAGGATGGCGAACAGCGCGACGACGACCATGGCCGCGTGGATGACCGTGAGCACCCGGCGCGCGTT
>DATHTQ010000386.1:0-6267 GCA_035463055.1 Candidatus Limnocylindria bacterium | reverse complement strand
TAGAGCGTCACAAAGTCCTCCGTGTATGTGTTGTCGCCCGTATCCAGCACCGTGACCATGATGTCATGCGGATGATTCCCAGTGTAGGGCACGACGTAAATGCAATAACTCCGTGAACTGAGCCCCTGGATGGAATGGATCCCGCCCAGATGGTCCATAAAGTCAAACGCGTACTGGAACGGCCCAACGCCCGCGACATTGCGCACCTCCAGGCGGATGGTGTCGTTTGCGTAAGGGGTTGTGTCGCTTGCCCACAACTGGGCCGTCACCATGCGCGCGGGCGGGGAGGCAAGGGGGGCGAAGCCCAGCAGCAGGATTGCGCACGCCAGCGCTGCAAAGAACCTTTTCATCGCGAACCTCCGGAACACGTCTGCGGGCACGCGGAAACTGGTTGCCCATGTCGTCTTGAAGAAGCGGATTGTGCTGTGCGTTCACCCGCAGTATATGCGCGGGGCCGGACGGCGTCAAACAAGCCCGGTTTGCATGAAATCGCTCTTTCTTCGGGCAATGGGTCCACCTGCAGCCCTGCAAAAACCATTGCGCAATCATTCTTGCCGCACGTCCTTGCTGTCCCATCCCCAAACCGTCGTCCAGCGGATGCATGTGCGTATCGCGCGAAGCCTTGCGTCTCGCGAATTTTTATGCTAATGTCAATTTTGCAATCATTCCATTTTATGAATCTGCCACGAAAGGACGCCATGCGGGAAGGCTTGGAGCGGTGCGGCGAGGCGCTCAGGGCGCGGGGGATGCAGCTGTCCCAGCCGCGGCTTCTGCTGCTGGAGCTGCTCAGCGAGACCGGGGCGCACATGACCGCGGAGGAGCTGTATTCCCGCGTGCGCGAGGCCGCGCCGGGCGTCTCCCGCACGACGGTGTACAACGTCCTGCACGCGTTCATACGCAAAGGCATCGCCCACACGGTCACCATCCGGGGGGACCAGGCGATGTACGAGCTCGCCCGCGAACGCCACGCGCATTTCCGCTGCGGGGCGTGCGGGGCGGTGGAGGACGTCCCGATGGACGTGGCGCCCGTGATGGACATGTGCCCCCCGGGGTGGGAGCCGCAGCGCGCCGAGGTCCACTTCCACGGCGTATGCGGCGCGTGCAAGAGCAAGGGTTTGGCGTGAACGGGGTTCACTTCAAATAGATCATCCAAGTGAAGGAGAGCATCATGGACAACCAGCAGAAGAATCCGGCGGGCACCCGGGAGAACCTCATGTCCGCGTTCGCGGGCGAGTCGCAGGCCAACCGCAAGTACACCGCCTTCGCCAAGAAGGCTGAGGCGGAGGGTAAAAAGAACGCCGCCAAGCTGTTCCGCGCCGCCGCCGACGCCGAGACCGTCCACGCGCTGCGCGAGTTCGAGCTAGCGGGCCACGTGAACTCCACGGCGGAGAACCTCGCCGCCGCCAAGGCGGGCGAGACCTACGAGTACCGGGAGATGTACCCGGAGTTCCTGCAGAAGGCGCAGGAGGAGGGCAACAAGGCCGCCGCGCTGATATTCACCTACGCGATGAAGGCCGAGGAAGTGCACGCGCGCCTGTACCAGGAGGCGCTGGACGCGCTGGACGAGGAAGGCGAAGTCGAATACTACCTTTGCCCCGTCTGCGGCAACATCGAGCGCGTCCGCACCGAGCGCTGCCCCATCTGCGGCACGCCCGGCGACAGGTTCGTGAAGTACTGACACCACCTCAACAAAATGGTAACAGGGCTGTCCGCCGCAGGCGGGCGGCCCTGTTCCTTTATGGAAACCCAATCATGGCGGCATACGTCCCGTCATCCCCACCCAGGCCGTTAGCCGCTCAGGGGTCGGGGGCAGCCTGCGGGGCCGGCCTTCGCAGCGTGAGCATGAGCTCGCCGTTGCGCGGGCTGTAGAGGCGCAGTTCCTCGTCCAGCCCGGAGCCGGTGAGCCGGTAGTCCGCCTGCAGCACGTAGCCGTCGGGATACCCCAGCGCGACGGTGGTTTCGTTGGCGATGAGGATGCCCTGGTAGAACGACAGGTCGTCGAAGTAGAACTCGTCGAACTCGCTGTTGTCCATGATGCTGATCTCGTACGGGCCGTACTCCTCGTCCTCGCCCTCCCAGTACCCCAAAAGCGCCTGCGGCACGCCCAGGTCGAAGCGGTGCAGGGTCAGCGTCGCGCCGCTGGACCGGGCGGACATCCGCAGGACGTCCCCGGACAGCGCATACGCCCACGCCGCCTCCGGCCCCTCGTACTGGGCGAGGGCCAGCATGCCGCCGTCGGCGCTGTAGGTGCCCGACTCGACGAACTGCAGCCACGAACGCCAGAAAAGGTAGCTGCCGTAGCCGCCCAGGTACAGGAGCGTCGTGCCCAGCGCGCCGTCCTCGATCCACGCGCCGACGACCCGGGAGGGCGGCGGCCAGCCGGGCGCGGCGGTGAGGGCGGGCGCCTGGGTAGCCATGGGGAGCGCGCCGGCGCGGGCCAGGGGGAAAGCGTCCTCGCCGCTTGCGATGGTCAGCGCGTCCCCGTCCAGCGCGTATCCGTAGGCCCAGATTTCATGGTCCGTGAAGGCCAGGTACAGCGTGTCCCCGTAGGCCGCGAACAGGCCGTCGCCAAGGCGCTCCCCCGACAGGTAGAAGAACGAGAACCTGTTGTCCTCCCCGAGGTCCAGGCGGAAGGCGCCGCCGGCGTCCCTGCCTTCCCACCGCCCCGCGAGCCCCTGCGGCGGCCGCCACTCCTCCCAGGTCAGCTCCGCCGCGTCACCCCCGTCTTCATCCCACGCGGTCATGCGCCCGCCCTCCAGCGTGTAGGCGAGCCGCCGGACGTCGCCGCCCGAGCGCATCACGATGACCCCGGGCTCCGGGTCCCAGGACATGGCCTGGGCCTCCACGCCCTCCCCGTCGCCGGACAGCAGGAGAGCCTCCCCGCCCGGGTCCAGGAGCAGCGTAACGGCGATCTCGCCGGCGGTCCCGCTCCACCTGCCGGCAAGGCTTTCCTCCGACGCGCTCCCCGCCCCGGGGACCGCAGGCGCCAGCGCAAGCGTGAGCGCGAGCGCAAGCGCGGTTCCGCACCGTTTCATCCTATTTCCTCCGTCCTGTGTGTCGAAGGCTGCGCGCCCGGTATGCGCGCCGTTGTTTTTTCGCTGTTTACCGCCGGGGTTCGCGTCCCTCCCGGAAGCGCCGGGGCGGGGCCTGGGCGGCGGGGGTCGCCGGCGAGCGGCATATGCGTCCTTTGCAGATGGTCCCGGGGCTGCTGCCGTCTGCGCGGCGGTCGGGAGGGGGCGGCCCAATCGGTTGCATTATACACAAATGCCGGCGCAGCCACACAGGCGGAGCGACCAAATCCCGGGTGGGCGGATTCCCCCTCAGGTCATGAGGTATTGACATACCGCATGCCAAATGTTAATTTGGGCGAGGTTTTAAAGAAAGAATATGCGGAGGGGCCATGCAGCAAACCATCAACTTCACGACGCCCAACATTATTTTTGGCTGGGGGGTCGCCGACCGCGCGGGCGAGGAGGCGAAGCGGCTGGGCGCAAAGCGCGCCGTGCTGCTCACCGGCGCCAACGTCCAGAAGGCCGGCCTCGTCCAGCCGGTGCTGGATTCCCTGAAGAAGGCGGGCGTCGAGAGCGACGTCTACCTCGTGACCCGCACCACCGTCGAGCCCTCCACGCAGAACGCGGAGGAGGCGGCGGAATACGTGCGCGAGCGCGGGGCGGACTGCGTCATCGCGGTCGGCGGCGGGAGCGTGCTGGACGTGGCGAAACTGGCCGCGGCCCTGCAGAAGAACCCGCTCAAGGTGCGGGACTATTTCGGCAAGGAGAAGGTGCCCAACCGCGGCATCCCGACCATCCTCGTCCCCACGACGTCGGGGACCGGCGCGGAAGTGACCAAGCACGCGATCTTCCACGACGAGCAGGCCAACGTCAAGAAGGCCGTCGCGTCCTCCAACATCCTGCCCAACTCCGCCATCGTGGACCCGGCGCTCACGCTGTCCTGCCCCCGGCACGTCACCGCGGACTCCGGGTTCGACGCGTTCATGCACGCGGCGGAGCCGATGCTCTCCAACGCGGCCAACCCCATCACCGACAACCTCGCCATGACGGCCATCCGCCTGATTACCAGGTGGATCGGGCCCGCCTACGCCGACGGCAGCAACCGCGACGCGCGCTACTACATGGCCCTGGGCTCCGTCACGGCGGGCCTGGTCCTCAACAACGCGGGGACGAGCCTCGTGCACGCGCTGGCCTACCCCATCGGCGGCGAGTACCACGTCAGCCACGGCACCAGCCTCACCTGCCTGGTCCTGTCCTGCTTCGACTACATCACGGTGGCGGTCGAGGACAAGCTGGTCATGCTGGCCGAGGCGATGGGCGAGAGGACCGAGGGGCTGCCCTCCCGGGAGGCCGCGGCGCTGGCGCTGAGGGCCATCGACAGCCTGCTGACCCGCCTGGACCTGCCCAAGACCCTGACCGCGATGGGCATCACGGACAAGTCCCGCGTGGACGAGTGGGCCGTGGGCGCGCACGCCGAGCAGCGGCTGCTGTCGCGCTCGGCCCGGGTGCTCGAGGTCGAGGACATCAGGAAGATCTACCTCAACGCGTTCTGAAAGCGGATTGTCCCAGGGAGTTCCCGCACGGAATCTAAGCCGGCGGCGTAAGCCGGCTTAAGATAAAAACATCGGAGGGGAATCATGAAGACACTCAGGAAGACCCTGGTCCTCGCCCTGGCTATTTCCCTGTTGGCCGGCATGGCGGGCGTCGCGCTGGCGGACACGCAGGTGTCCTTCGGCGGCAGCTCGTCCGGCGGCGTCATGTACTACATGGCGGGCGCCTTCGCCAACTCCGTCACCCCCAAGACCCCCGGCATCAACATCTCCAACATCACCACCGGCGCCGCCGTGGACAACGCGATCAAGGTCTCCCAGGGCGAGCTGGACCTGTCGGTCACCTACAGCTCCCTCGTGTATGAGGCCGCCCAGGGCACCGGCAACTTCGCCGACCCGGGCCTGGCCAAGCTGGCCCAGGAGAACCTCATGGGCGTCGGCAAGGCGTACGACAGCGACTTCTATATCGTCGTCTTCGCCAACTCCGGCATCAACAGCATCGAGGACCTCAACGGCAAGACCGTGGCGTGCGGCAACCCCGGCTCCGGCGCGCAGTACATCTCCGACATGGTGCTGGACGCGTTCAAGATCAACGCCAAGCGTGAGTACCTCGCCTTCAGCGACACCGTCTACGCCATGAAGGAAGGCCGCATCCAGGCCGTCTGCCAGGCCGGCTCCCCCTCCGGCGCGGTGAGCGAGCTCGCCGAGACCGAGAACATCAAGGTCCTGCCCTTCACCCTCGAGCAGATCCAGGCCCTCCAGCAGATCTCCCCGTTCTTCTTCCCCGCCGAGATGGCCGCGGGCCGCTACAAGGGCGTGGACGAGCCGGTGCTGCTCCCCCACTTCCGCAACTACATCATCGCCAACAAGGACCTGGACGCCGACGTGCTGTACAAGATGCTCGAGGTCGCCTTCCAGGACGACGTCATGGCGGAGCTCGTGGCCGGCCACCGCAACTGGGCGCAGTTCGGCGAGGACAACGCCGCGTTCGAGGCCCTGGGCCTGAAGGTCCATCCCGGCGCCGTCAAGTTCTTCGAGGACCATCCCGAAGCCCGCAGGGCCTATTGACCCGTAGAGACGACACTGCACCCGGCCAGCCCGCAAGGGCTGGCCGGCATATGGAGGGCCCATGAAGCGAAGGAAACTCCAGGGTATCCACAAGTACGTCCTGTCCGTCATCGCCATCGCCTTCTCGGCGGTGTTTATCCTGCACTCCGGCTTCCGCATCCTCCCCTCGCAGGCCACCAGGTCGCTGTACCTGATGGGCAACTGCCTCATCGCCCTGGCGCTCTACCCCCTGCGCCGCGGCAAGGGCGGCGGCAAGGCCATCCCCTGGTATGACTACATCCTCATGGCGCTCACCGTCGCCACCTTCGTCTACTGGCTGGTCCCCTACCGGCACTACGCGATCGTCCGCCGCGGGCAGGCGAACTGGACGGACTTCTGGTTCGGCGTGGTCGCGATCGCCATCCTCTTCGAAATCGGCAGGCGGGTGCTGGGGCGCGTCATCCCCATCCTTGCCCTGGTATTCATGCTCCAGCTGTACTTCGGCCCGGACCTCCCCGGGGTGTTCGCCCACAGGGGCTTCTCCGTCTTCCGCATCGTGGACTTCATGTACCGCACCGAGCAGGCCATCTTCGGCACCATCGCCGGGACGTTCAGCACCTACGTGCTCCCCTTCATCCTGCTGGGCGCGTTCATGGAGA
>DATHTQ010000385.1:0-4728 GCA_035463055.1 Candidatus Limnocylindria bacterium | reverse complement strand
AATAGCGAAGCAGGTATAGCAATCAAAAACAGGAGCCCGAAGGCCCCTGTCTTTGCCGGAAATCGTGGTTCGCGGCAGGTATTCCTGATTAGTTGCCTTGAAGCGCGTTGTTGCTCAGCGCCACGGCCTCGTCCCACGCCTGGTCCACGGTCATCTGGCCGCCCGCGGCCTTGATGATCGCGTTCTGCAGGGCGCTGCGCACGGTCGCGGAGCCGGTCACCGCGGGCAGCGACCCGGCGAGGTCCAGGTTGTCCTGGACGGCCTGCAGCGCCTGGGCGGCGAGGGTGTCCTCCCCGAGGTAGGCCTGGTACTCCGGCAGGTCCTGCGTCCAGCGGTAGGGCGCCAGCGCCGTCACGGAGCGCACCCAGCCCATGTTGACCTCGGGGGAGATGAAGTACCTGACGAACTCCCAGGCCGCCTCGGCGCGCGCGTCGTCGCCGTAGTAGAAGACGATGGGGCCGCGGTTCCAGGACGGGTACCAGGTGGTCGCGGGCATGGGCGCCATCGCGAACTCAAACCCGTCGGGCACGATGTAGGGGTAGCCCGCGGACGACCCGACGTAGGACGCGATGATGCCGGAGTTGAAGTCGTTGGAGAAGTAGTCCGCCGAGGGCTGCAGCGCGAAGTAGCCGGCCTTGACCATGTCCACCAGCCACCGCACCTTCTCCCGCACCTCGGGCGTGTCGAAGAGCACCTGGCGGTTCTCCACGTCGATGTAGCCCGCGCCCTCGGTCTCCATGATGAGGGCCTGCACCAGGTCGGTCAGGCTGTCCACGCCCATGGCGGGGATGCCCTTCGCCTCGTAGATGGTGCGGGCGATCTGCTCCATCTCCTCCCAGGTCCTGGGGGGCTCCAGGCCCAGCTCGTCGTAGAGGGTCTTGTTGTAGAAGAGGATGGGGCCGGTCGTGTAGGCGGGCACGTAGTGGATGATGCCGTCCTCGAACGCGTTGACCTCGCCGGTCAGCACGCCCTCGGCCAGCGCCTCGTCGAAGCCCTCCAGGCCCAGTTCGTCGTCGTAGATGAACTGGCTCAGGTCCGCCAGGCGGCCCGCGGGCACGTACTGCGCCGCCTCAGAGGCGTAGTTGAAGATGATGTCCGGGCCGATGCCCTCGATGACCGCGCTGTACACGTTGGCGGTGAAGCCGGAGAACGGCTGGCTGAGGATTTCGACCTGGATGTCCGGCCGCAGGGCGGCGAAGTCCGCCGCGGCCTTCTTCAGGTAGGCCTCCTGCTCGTTGGTGAAGGTGTGCCAGACGGTCACCTTCGCGGGCGCGCCGCCGCCGCCGGCGGGGGCCGCGGTGGGCAGGTCTGCCGGCGCGTCGGTGGGCAGCAGCGCGGGCGCGTCGGTCACGGCCGGCGGCGCGTCGGTGATGAGCGGCGCGTCGGTGGGCAGCACGACGGGCGCGTTGGTCGCAGCCGGCGTCACGGGCGCCGCGGGCCTGGTCAGGTAATAGATGGCGACCGCCGCCGCGATGACCAGGATGACGATGATGAGCGTGGCCGTGGTTTTGCGTGACATGGGTTCCCTCCTCGTTGTTCGCCTGGGTGGGTGCGCGTCATGCGGCAGGCGCCGGGACGCATCCTCCCCGGGGCGGCGCTTTCATGCCGATGCCCGGCCGTTTGGGGGCCGGGTCAAGCGGGAAGGCGCGCGGCGCAATGTCGCCGCGCGCCCTGCCTGGCATCGCTTTGTGGTTCAGGCGCGCCCTGTGCCGGCTTCGTCAGCCGGCCGGCGTGGGCGCCGGGTCGACCAGGGGCGCGTCGGTGACCAGCAGCGGGGCGTCCGTCACGATCGCGGGCGCGTCGGTCGGCAGCACGACCGGGGCGTTGGTGACGACGGGCGTTCCGGTCGCCGCCGGGGCCAGCGGGGCCGCGGGCCTGGTCAGGTAGTAGATCGCGATCGCCGCCGCGATGACCAGGATGATGATGACGATGGTCGTTCCGGTCCTTCTGTCCATAGGGTACCTCCTCGTTGTCCGCCCGGGCTTCCCGTCCGGGCGCCTTGATGCCACTCCTTCAGTGTACGCATACATTATACCAAGCGTTCCATTGGATAAAACGGCAATCCTGTTTTTATGCGCCGCATTCGCGCCAACCTGGCAGAAAATACCGGGCCTTTTCGCGCCCGCTTCCGGGGGTGATGTACGCGATGGTCACTCCCCGCCCGCGTCCCCTCCCGCGCCGGACCGCCGCTCCCGGAATCGCTCCAGCAGTTTCAGCAGCCCCGGCGGGAACGGCACGCCCGCCACCGCCGCGTTCTCCACGACCGAGAACGCCTCGTTCGCCGCGTAGAACCCGATGACCGTCACCCGGCACACCGCCGCGCCCAGCAGGCGGTCCAGCGCGTGGCCCAGCATCACCATCAGCAGCATCAGGAACTTGCGCGTCAGCCCCAGGAACAGCGCGGAGGACAGGAATCCCCCGCCCGCGGTCTTGCCGGACCTGCGCATCCCCGCGGTCACCAGGCCGGAGGCCACGTCCAGCCCCATCATCAGGAACATCACCGAAAGCGCCGCGTCCCACCCGCCCAGCAGCCACAGCGCGCCCGTCACCAGCGTGAAGAACGCGCCCGCCGCGGCCTTGAAGAACCTATCCATCTGCCGCCCCCCTTCCCGCCGCGAGGCGCTCCGCCTCCGCGAGCGTGCCCGTGCCGCACGGCCCCGTTTCGCGCATCCCGTATGCCTTCCGCATCGCGTCCAGCGCGGCCTGCGTCTCCGGGCCGAACACCCCGTCCACTCCCCACTTCGGAAGGCGGAACCCGAGCGCAACGAGGGCGCGCTGCAGCCTTTCCACCAATTCGCCGCGCGAACCCGCGCCCAACATCGCCATCCCGCGCGGCACCGCGAAGTGCGTCCACGGGTACGCCGCCAGCGGCATCACCACCACGCCCGCCCGGCTGCCCCGCGCGTCCGCGGCGCGCCCGTCCCCCAGCGAAACCCCCACGTGCGCCATCGGCCGCCCCGGCGCGGCGTGCGGGTCCGCGCGGAACAGCACGCACGGGTTGTTCATCGCGAAATGCGGCTTCGGCACAGGAGAGCGCAGTTCGCCCCGCACGGCCCACGGCCCGCGCAGCCACTGCGACGACGCGCCGCTGGGGAGGGATATCCCGCACGCCTTCAGCGCCATCCTCGTGAACTGCGCGCAGTCGTACAGCCGCCTTCCCCGGTGCCCGCACCCCGCGCACCCGCCCGCCCCCTGCAGCGCAGGGCAGCCCGCGCGCACCGAAGCCGCATGGCGCGGGTACTGCCGCATGAGCGTCTCCCGGTATGCGGGGGTGCAAGGTTTCCCCGCCGCGCCCCAGGCGTAGGGGCTGCCCGCCTCCTTGAGCGCGAATGCGGCAGCCGCCCGCAGATCCCCTGGTTCCATCCCCGTCACGCCTGCTTCAGCACGAACGTGCACGGCGCATACCACATGACCCCCGCGCGCTCCGCCGCCGCCTCGCAGGAGAGCGACACCGGCTTCACCGCCGCGTCCGCCTGCGTGTCGGTGAGCGGGTCCAGGAAGTGCATCGTGACCGCCGCCGCCGTGAGCCGCGACAGGAACGCCTTGAGCGCGGGGCCGGACAGCGCGTCGTACCGCAGCGTGTACTGCCGCGTCAGCGCCGTGCCGGAGGCGACCCATTCGCTCAGGAGCATCGCCGGCTCCTGCAGCGTCGTGCCGTTGATCCTGAACGTCATGCGACCCTCCTCAGTTCGCCGAGATGCGCAGCAGCGCCTCGAACCCCAGCGGCGTGTGCGCGAATGCTGCCACGTAGGCGGAGAACGCCGCCACGCCCGCCCCGCGCGTGAGGGCGCAGGGCATCAGCGTGCCGGCGGCGAAGTGCGCGGCGATCGCGTCCCGGGCGGCGTCCCCCGGCAGGTACCCCGCGCGGATGCGCACGGCCCCCGCGCCCGCCCTCCCCGGCGTCAGCGTGACGGGGCCGGACAGTAGGCCCCGGGGCAGCATCGCGGCCTCCGCGGGCTCCTGGACGGCGGTGAACGCCCCGCCCAGGCGCGCGGCGTTTCCCAAATTGAAATTCACCGTCAGCCCCAGCGGGGCGATTTCCCCCGCGAACAGCGGCGCCCGGAACGCGAGCCGCCGCACGAACACGCCGCCCTCGCCCTCCGCGCCGTCCTCCGCCTCCCGCGAGAGCGCGTCCCCCTGCGCGGGCGACGCCGCGCGCGCCAGCGCCTCCACCTCCGCCTCCCCCGCGCCGTCCTCCGCCTGCCTCCATCCGCTCAGGCGGAAGGTCAGCGAGGGCGCCAGCGCGTCCCTCGCGGGCCACGCGCGCGTCACCGGGCAGGACATCCCCGCCGCCAGGTTCTGGTACACCGTCTCCATCAGGCCTGCTATCACGGCGCCTCCTCCAGCCTTGCCCGCACGTGGCGCGGCATCTCCCGCAGTTCCGTCACCGCCAGCCGCCCCGTCTCCCCGGGCAGCGCCACGCGGTCGTGCATCCGCAGTCCCGCGTCCTTCCGCGCCAGGATGCGCCGCGCGCCGCGCACCCCCGCCTCCCCGAGCGCGAGGCCCCGCTCCGCCTTCAGCGCCACGCACTCCAGCGGGAACGGTTCCCCGTCGTCCTCCCGGTACACCCCGCCCGTCGCGTCCGTCGCCTCCCGCGTGTGCACGGCCTGCGCCGCCACGGCGACGCGCCTCCTAAGGCGCAGCATCCTTCCCCTCCCCTCACTCGCCCAGTGCCGCCGCGCGCGCCCGCCGGTAGGGCCGCAGCGCCATGCGCACCGCCTCCGGCAT
>DATHTQ010000384.1:0-2271 GCA_035463055.1 Candidatus Limnocylindria bacterium | reverse complement strand
GGCTCCTGGGTGTCCACCGCGTCGCCCGGCATCCTGTTGCGCTCCGGCCGCGCGGGCGACCCCAGGGGGCTGTAAGCGACGGGCAGCACGCCGTTCTCCGCGCTGAAGCGGAACAGGCTATCCTGCTGGAACGCCGGGTGCGACTCCATCTCATTAATGGCGGGGGGGATGGACGCGTCCCGCAGGATGCGCCGCAGTTTCCCCACCGTCACGTTGGACACGCCGATGGCCCGCACCAGGCCCTCGCGCACCAGGTCCTCCATCCCGCGCAAGGTGTCCATGAACTCCACGTGGACATACGGGCGGGATTCGGGGGTGTATATTCCTTTGGCGGCGTCCGGCGACAGCGCGTTGGGCACAGGCCAGTGCACGAGGAAGGCGTCCAGCCATGTCAGTCCCAGGTCAGACAGGGATTTCCGGCACGCGGCCGCGACGTTCTGTCTGCCATGCATCGTGTTTGGGAGTTTTCCCAATATAAACAGGTCTTTCCTTGCAATGCCGTATTCCGCCGCCTTCGGGATGGCCTCGCCGATGGAGGGCTCGTTGCCGTAGGCGGCCGCGCAGTCCAGCATCCGGTAGCCCATGCGCAGGGCGTCAAGCGTCGCCGCGCCCACTTCCGCCGGGCTGTACCGCGCGCTGAACGTCCCGTAGCCGATGCCGGGAACCAACGCGCCGGTGCGAAGGGCGCGGGCGGGGATGGCGTCCGGGGCTACGTACCCGGGCAGGTCAGGCTGCATATTAGTTCACTTCTTCCACGCGGCGTTCAGCGCGGTCCTCGCGTCCTGCGGCGACGGCGAGATGACCAGCGCATGCTGGCGGCCGCTGGACTCGAGGACGGCCTGGTCCACCTTGTACACCTCGTCCGGCCGGTAGCTCTCGTACTGCGCCTTCAGCATCTGCCGGTAATCCGAAAGCGCTTGGCGGACCTTTCCGCCCCCCGCGTCGCTTGGCGCGGTCACGACGACGACGCACTCCGGCGTCATGCGCGAAACGTCCATGTACATCGCCGTGTCGGCGGCGTCCGCGGCGGAAAGGCCCAGCAGCTCCAGCGCCTTCGCGTCCTCGATGAGGAACGGCTCTGAGAATGCCTGCCCCGCGAGGACCGCGTTCGCCGCGTCCAGCGCGGCGGGGAGCGGCGCAGCCGGCGCGGCGCATCCCTGCGCCAGGGCCACGAACACCATGAGCATCAGCGCGGCAAGCGCATACCTGCCTCTGTTCCTCATTCCAGCTCCTCCCCTTCCATCGGCGCAACGTGGGTCAGCATATAGTCCCTGAGCAGCTCATACGTATGGTACCGCAGGTGGATGCCGTCCCCCGCGGCGTACTCGATTTTCATATATCCATCCTCCCCCACGAGCAGGGAATGGAAGTCGAGGTAGTACGCGCCGTACTCCCCGCACAACTCCAGCAAACCCCTGTTGAACTCCAGGATCCTCTCCGGCGTGTACCGGGGATAGCGCTCCATCGCCTGCCTGCGCACGGGCGTCGCGCTCACGCAGTACAGCGGCAGCAGGGGGAATTCGCCGCGGATGGTTTGCAGGAGGATCTCGAACTCGGCCAGCACGTCTTCCGCGGGGCCCCGGTCAATGCCGTTGGATCCCAGCCACAGGTACAGCGACTTGGGCTCCTTCAGCCGGATCTTCTCCTCCACGCGCACGCGCTCCCCGTCAAAGCGCACCGCGCGCGTCTCGTTCAGCAGGCGCAGGGACATCCCGATGTCGTACTCCACCTCGACCCCCGGCAGCACCCCCGTCAGGTCGAACGGTGCTGTCTGCGAGTCCCCGATGAACCACGCGCCGGCAAGGCGCTCGATGGGTACGGGCGGCGTCTCGGGCGCCATGCCGCCTTCGGGATAGAGAAGCCCTTCCCCCGCCGCGGCCGCTGCGCCGAGGCAAATCAGTGTCGCGAGGGCAACGCATAACGCGCGCCTCACTGCCCCCACCCGCTTGCCATCGCCGGAAGGTTCCTGTCGCTCGCCCAGGTGGAAATCCCGTACAGGCATAGTATCCTCTCCGCTTGTTCCTCTTTGATCAGCGCCGTGAGGTCGCCCCGGAAATAGCGCGGGTCCACGGCGACGACGCGCGCGAAGTGCGTGGCCAGCGCGGGGAGCATCGCGTTCGCGTAGGAATCGCGCACGACCAGCAAGGTGCCCTGCGCCTTGGGGTTCACCAAGGTTACCAATCCCTGCGTGCTGCCGTGCAGCAGCGCCGCGTACTTGTCCCGCTCCGAAAGCTGGTCCGGGTCGTACAGCCCGTCCTTGCGTTCCCCGTC
>DATHTQ010000383.1:0-6197 GCA_035463055.1 Candidatus Limnocylindria bacterium | reverse complement strand
GTGGATGCAGAAGTACGCCCTCGCGCTCATCGCCGAGGTGTCCGAAGCATTGGATGAGACGAACTACAAGTGGTGGAAGAACCCCAAGCCGGTCGACCTGCCCGCGCTGCGGGAGGAACTGGTCGATGTTCTGCACTTCTTCCTGAGCATGTGCCTGGAAGCCGGCATGGACGCGGAGGAAATCCACCGCATCTACATGGCCAAGTGCGCCGAGAACTTCGCCCGCCAGGACGGCACGAGCACGAAGCCCGGTTATGCGCCGCAAGAGGACAACTCCGTCGGACAGACCCCTTAAAAAGCTCAAGTTGTTACGCATTCATTGCTTTTCCGTTACGCCAAACGCCTGACCTTGCAACAAAGAGCCGTGCGCGGTACAATTCCCCCAAGGAGGCGGATATCATGCGCAGGCGTTTGTTCACCATCCCCCTGATAATCTGCTTGCTCCTCCTTCCGGCCTTCGGCGCGTTTGCCGAGGTACGCGTGGACCTGGCTCGGGAGGAGTATGGCGAGTCCTTTGTCGCATATCCCGTGATTTCCGGGATGGCCAACGCGTTCGTGCAGGACAGTGCCAACGCCGCCATCCGCAGCGCGGTGCAGCCGCACCTCGACACGCTCGCGCTGCTGCGCTCCGGCGCGCCGGGGACGGTGAAGGCAACCGCCGCCTACGAGCTGTTGCCGTCTTCCGACGGACACGACGTCCTCAGCGTACTTATCGAGCACAGCGGGCGCCTGCCCGGCGGGCGCACGGGGCATGGCTATATCCCACTGATGTTGGACCTGGCAAACGGGCAGCCCGTGCCCGCGCAGGCGCTGTTCGGGGACATGGGGAAGGCGCGGGATGCCCTGGACCACCTGGGCGAGCAGGCGCTGGAGGAAGCACTGTCCAACTACCTCGATATCTACGACTTCCTGCCCGTCCCGATGGAGAGCGTGCGGGCGGACGGGGAGGGGCTGACGTTCTTCTATCCGGCGGGCGGCCCGGTGTGGCTGTCCGGCAGGGCCGCCTCCGTGCGCTTCCTCTGGCACGAACTGGAGGGGGCGCTGGACGTCGGGGAAGGGTCGCTGCTGCGCGGTCTGGGCATCCCGGAAAAACTCGCCCCGGCACCGGAAACGCCGGAACGGGTGAGGGAAGCCGTCGAGTCGGGGATGCTGCCGGGGCTGGATGTCCGTCTGGGCGACAGCGTGGGGATGCTGGAGGAGAGGTACGGCCTCCTGTTCGACCCGGAAGGCTTCCCCGGCGGGACCGCGTACTACCTGGAAGACGACCGCTTCCGAGAGACCGCGCTGGTGTCCCGGGACGAGGAACAGGTCAGCGGCATCCTGGCGGCCCGGCTCAACCTGTTCGGGCTCATCACCGGGAGGACCGCGCGGGAAGAGGTCCGGCAGGTTCTTGGCGAACCGGACGCGGCGTATCCCCTGGACGCCTCCGAGGCGCGGGCATACGGGCTCGCGGCGGGGGAGACGGACACCTACCGGTATGGCACGAATGAACTCCGCATGCACTACGACGAAGCCGGCGTGCTGAGCGCCGTATGGCTCTCGGCCGCGGAATAAGGGAGGAAGCCTTGGCCCAGGCGGGGAACAAGAAGAAGAAAACGCAGGAAGCCGCCCAGTCCACGGACCGGGCCGGCTTTTTGCTGCTGCCGCTGGGGCTCGTCATTCTGGCACTGGGGTTCATGCTGGCGCTGGGCATCACGCTGCAGACCTCGTCCTACGCGCTGTACTTCTTCAAGCAGGCTGCGACCGGGACCGGGGGAATGCTGACCTACGCGGTCCCTGCCTTCGTGCTCTGGCTGGGAGCGCTGCTGTGCGCCTCGTCCAAGCGGCACGTCTCGGTTTCCCTGTTCGCGGAGAGCCTCCTGCTGCTGCTGGCGGTTTCGGCGATGATGAACCTGACGCTGCGGGTGTTCGACACCCCGTTCATGGAATACATTGGGCTGAATGCCCGCAGCCTTGGCGACTTCGTGCGCGCGCCGTTCCGTATCGACAATGGCATCCTGTCCCTGTCCGGCGGCGCCATGGGCATGCTGCTCGCCTATCCGCTGTACAGGGTGGCCGGCACCATCGGCGCCGCCGTCATCGACGGGCTGGCCATCATCGCGCTGCTCTTTGCGCTTCCGCGCGTCAGCCCGGCGCGCCTGTACCGGACAGTGTCCGGCACCCTCGCGCGCGTACCGGTCACCCCTGTGCCCGCCGCCGCGGTTGCGGAGGCTGCGGCCCCGGATACGCAGCCCCTGTTCCCAGAACGGGATACGGCCGCGCCTGAACCCGCCGTTCCGCATCCCGCCGCCGCATCGGCCCCGCCTGTCCGTCCCGTAGCGCCCCCGCCCCGGAAGCGGGCGGAGGAGGCGCCTGTGCCCGGCTTCGTGCCCCAGCCCGCGGCTGCTATGTCGGAAGCCCCGTTTGTCGTATCGAAGCCTTCCGTGATCCTGCCGCCGGAACCCGCCGCGTCACCGGCGTGGCCCGGGGTCGCCGCCGCAGTGCTGGAGAACGAGCCGGCGCAACCCCCGCCCGCGCGCCCTGCCCGCAGGGCCGCGCCCAAAGCGAAGCCCTCCGATGAGGCACCCAATCCCCAGCCAACCGAACGCGAAATCCAGCCCGCGCGCGCCGCCGCTGCCGAAAGGCCCGCGGCCCAGGCGGCAAGCGCGGCTGCGGCAAAGCCAGAGAAGCCCGCTCCCGCCGCGCGCATATCCGTCGAACCCGCGGCCGCAAAACCGGCCCGGGAGAAGAACCCCCTGCCTTTCACCCCGGGGCTGGACGGCATGGCCCGGCAGCAGCCCACAGCGGCGTTCGCGTCCCTCGCGGAGGATTACGAGATGCCGCCCCTGCGCCTGCTGACGGCGCCGCCCGCCGGGTCCGCGGCGGACACGACGCAGGAGGACACGCTGCGCGCACAGAAGCTCATCGACACCCTCGACAGCTTCTCCATCCCCGCGACCATGCAAGAAATCGTCCACGGCCCGACGGTCACCCGGTTCTCCATCCGCCTGGCTGAGGGCGTCAACGTAAACCGCCTGCGCAGCGTCATGGACAACCTCACCGTCGAGCTCAAGGCGAGGGGCGACATCCGCGCGGAGATACCGATACCCGGCACGTCGTTCGTGGGGTTGGAAGTGTCCAACGACAGGCCGTCCAAGGTGTTCCTGCGCGAGGTGCTGGAAAGCGCCCCGATGCGCAACAACCCGTCCCCGACCTGCGTCGCCCTCGGCCGGGACATCACGGGCAACCCCATCACCTGCGAACTGATGGAAATGCCGCACCTGCTGATTGCGGGCGCGACCGGCAGCGGCAAGTCGGTGTGCATCAACAGCATCATCTGCTCCCTGCTGTACAGGTCCACCCCGCGCCAGGTGCGCTTGCTCATGGTGGACCCGAAGTTCGTCGAGCTCCAGCCATACAACGAGGTCCCGCACCTGCTGATGCCCGTTGTCACCGACGTGAAGAAGGCTGCCCTCGCGCTGGACTGGATATGCCGGATGATGGACGACCGGTACCAGATCCTCATGAAGGCCGGCGCGCGCAACCTGGACGCGTACAACGCGAAGCTGGGCGAGGGGGAGGAGCCGCTCCCGCGCATCGTCGTCATCGTGGACGAGATGGCGGACCTCATGACCACCAACGGCAAGCTCATCGAGGACCACGTCAAGCGCATCACGGCAAAGGCCCGCGCCGCGGGCATCAGCCTCATCATGGCGACGCAGAGGCCGTCGGTGAACATCATCACCGGCGTCATCAAGGCCAACATGCCGGCCCGCGTCGCGTTCCGGGTCAGCGCATCGTTCGACAGCCGCACCATCCTGGACGGCCAGGGCGCGGAAAAGCTGCTCGGGCACGGCGACATGCTGTTCCGCCCCTCCGCCCAGACCGTGCGCGTGCAGGGCTGCTTCGTGGCCGACCGCGACGTCGAGCAGACGGTGGAGCACATCCGCAGCCGCAGCCCCGCGGATTATGAGCCGGACCTGCTCGAGTATACCGAAAAAACCGAGCAGAACGAGAACGCCGCCCAGGGCGACGCCCAGGACGGCGGCGGCGAGTACGACGACAAGCTTCCCGAGGCCATCGAAATGGCCGTCGAGGCGGGGCAAATGTCCATCAGCATGCTCCAGCGCGTGCTGCGCGTGGGGTATGCGCGGGCGGGCAGGCTGATCGACGAGATGGCCCGCCGGGGCGTCATATCCGGCAACGAGGGGACCAAGGCGCGCAAGACGCTGATGACCCGCGAACAGTATTACGCCGAGCTGGAGAAGACCGGCGGCAAGCTCTAGCGCTTAGGGCACGAAGAACGCAAGGCCGCCGGCCACCGCCAGGCCAAGCCCCATGACCATGACCCCCCACGACGCCCAGCCGGGCTTTTTTTCCCTGTTCAGGATATACAGCAGTGCATATGGAATGAGGTCCGCCGCGTACCTGGCCCCGTACTGGTAGCCGCCGAACGTGCGGTGCAGCAGCAGCAGGAACAGGTGCAGCAGCATGAACGCGAGGATGAGCGCGTGGCGCGCCCTGAACCTCCTTTTGATGACGTCGGCGCACGCCCAAACGAGGGTCAGCAGCAGCGCGGGGTTGGCGATGAACAGCGAGAACCCGAACTGCTTGAAGCGCCAAATCCCCTCCCGGAACTCGAACGGCAGCGAGAACACGTGCGATTCGAGGTTCCGCACGACGTGGGACAGCGAGAACTGCACCCCGCCCTGGAACGAGAACTCCGGCAGGTAGTTGTGCCCGAACTCCAGCGGGTTGCCGAAGCGGGCCCAGTTGTACCACCCGTACAGGCACGCCACGGCAAAGCCCGCGGCCAGGCCCGGCATCAGCTGTCCGGCGGCCGCGGCAAAAGGCACGCCTTCCTTCTTCCTTTCCAACACATACAGGATGGCCAGCAGCGGGCCGTATACCGCGTTGAACGGGCGGCAGCCGACGGACAGCGCGTAGAAGACAAGGCCCGGCAGCGGCCGCCCGCGCGCGAACATTGCTACCGAAAGCACGGCCAGGAGGAAGCCCAGCACCTGCGCCTGGTGCCACACCGCGCCGGAGAAAGCGAGCGGGAGCAGCGAGGATCCGAACAGCAGCATGAACGCCCAGAACGCCGCGCCGACTTCCTGGAAGCCGCCACGGCGGAGCGCCGCATACAGCGCGAGCAGCGCGGCGAGCGCGTACAGCGTCACGGCCAGCCCGTCCGGAACATCGTTGCCGAACAGGAAGGTGAGCGGATAGAGGACGAGCGAGGGGACGGGCGGGAAGCTCACGTAATAGCGGCCTTCGAATATGGCAAGCTCGAGGTGGGGGACGTCCTCCGCAAGGTATGCCCGCCCATCCCGCCACGCCATGGCCTGGAGCGTATAGCTGTTGTACGCCGAAGGCGCGGTGAGGGGATGGCCGGGGGACAGCCGGACCGCCACCAGGAGTGCAAGGAAGGCCAGCGCAAGCGCGAGCGGCGCGATGAGGACGCGCCCTTTTCGGGAACGAGCGTTTTCCGTCATGCACGCAGTATACCAATCCGCGGCCCGGCGGCAAAGCGTTCCGTGTTTCGCTACCCCGTTTTCGTTTGACAGCATGGGGTGGGCATGATAGTATGCCTGCGTCGCTGATGCGTCTATGACAGAAGCAGGCGGGTTTTTTTGTGAGAGTGTATCATCTGGATGACCTGACGGAACGCCTTGGTACGCCTACGGCCGTATGCCTGGGCGTGTTTGACGGCGTCCACGTCGGCCACCGCCGGCTTATCGCGGAAGCGGTCCGCGTCGCAGGGGAGAAGGGCCTGGAAGCCCTCGCCCACACCTACGACCCGCTGCCCATGCGCGTCATCCACCCCAACGCCCCCGCCTGCGACCTGACCCCGGTGGACCTGCGGCTGCGGCTCTTCGAGGGGGCCGGCGCGCAGAGCGCGGCGGTGAGCCGGTTCGACGACGCGCTCATGCATATGCCGGGCCGGGAGTTCTTTGAGCGGGTCCTCCTGGACAAGCTCAACGCGCGCCACATCGTGGTCGGGTTCAACCATGCGTTCGGCTATCACGCGG
Organism: Candidatus Limnocylindria bacterium; assembly: GCA_035463055.1. Taxonomy (GTDB): domain Bacteria; phylum Bacillota; class Clostridia; order Christensenellales; family Aristaeellaceae; genus UBA6115. The sequence goes on along the minus strand of DATHTQ010000383.1, from coordinate 186 downwards.
ACACGCACACGGAGAAGCTGCGCGAGCTCTGCCGCGAGCACGGCGTCGGCCTCTCCGTCATCCCGCCCGTCCGTCTGGACGACGGCAGGCTGGTATCCAGCAGCGCCATCCGCGCCGCCCTGCTGCGCGGGGACCTGGACGAGGCGCGGGAGATGCTGGGGCGCGAGCCGGAACCCGAACTCCTCG
>DATHTQ010000382.1:0-10474 GCA_035463055.1 Candidatus Limnocylindria bacterium | reverse complement strand
ATGCGGGACGCGTGGAGGGAGCACGGATATCTACTGGACGCGCACGCCGCCGCCGCGTGGCACGCGATGAAGGCGGCCGTTCCCCCCGGCCGCATGCGCGCCGTGCTGGCGACAGCTTCGCCGTTCAAGTTCCCACGCGCGGCCTTCACCGTCCTGGGCCTGCCCCAGCCGGAGCGGGACGACGCGCTGCCCGAGCGCCTGGGCGAAGCGCTGGGCCTGCCGGTGCCCCCGGCCCTTTCCGGCGTGTGGGATAAGCCCGTCCTGCGCGGCGAAGTCATCCCCAAGGAACGCCTGGCCGCGGACGCCATGGCGAGGGCACGCGCATGGCGCTGATCCGCGTCCCCGCGACGACGGCCACCCTGGGCCCGGGGTTCGACAGCCTGGGCTCCGCGCTGACGCTGTACGCGGAGTTCTCCTTTGAATATTCGGATTCGCTGCGTATCGCGGGCTGCCCGCCGGAGCACGCGGGGGAGGACAACCTCGTCTGGCGCGCCTACCTCGCGGCGTGCCGGGACCTGGGCCTCGCGGAAACGCCGCTTTCCATCAGCATCCGCTCGGCCATCCCCATCGCCCGGGGCCTGGGCAGCAGCGCGGCGTGCGCCGCCGCGGGCATGGCCGCCGCGTGGGCCCTGGCGGGCATCCCGCTGGACAGGGCGCGGCTGCTGACGCTGTGCGCGCGGATGGAGGGACACCCGGACAACGCGGCGGCCGCGGTGCTGGGCGGCCTGCGTGCGAGCTTCATCGACGGCGCATCGGTGTATTCGTTGGAAGCCCCGCTGCACCCCTCCCTGCGCTTCCTCGCCCTCATCCCGGACTTCGAGCTGTCCACCGAGGAGGCGCGGCGCGCGCTGCCGGGCACGGTCCCCATAACGGACGCGGTGTACAACATCTCCCGCGCGGCGAGCCTGCCGCTGGCGCTGGCCGCGGGCGACGGGGCCGCCATCCGCGCGGCGTGCCGGGACCGGCTGCACCAGCCCTGGCGCTTCCCGCTCATCCCCGGCGCCGCGGAACTGGCGCTTGCGATGGAGGAGGCGGGCGCGGCGGCGTGCTTCCTCTCCGGCGCGGGGCCGACGCTCATGTGCGTATACGCGGACGCCGCGTTCCCGGACAGGGCCGGGGCCGTCCTGCGCGCGGGGTTCCCGCGCTTCCGGGCGCTGCCGCTCATGCTTTGCCGCGAAGGCCTCGCGGTCCTTCCGGGATAACGCTTCCGTACCTTTTCTGTTTTTGCCCGGGCGGGCCTTGTCCCGCCGGGGTATTTTTCTTATAATCCGCTGGCATTTATGAAGGGGAGGTACCCAGTGCCCGATTTTTCCGTGCCCGATTCCGTGTTCGAGGAAGCCGCAAGGCGCTTCCCGACGCCGTTTTACCTCTACGACGAAGCCGCCATCCGGGGCGAGGCGCGCCTGCTGAACGAGGCGTTCTCGTCCGTGCCCGGCTACCGCGAGTATTTCGCGGTCAAGGCGCTGCCCAACCCCGCCATCCTGCGCGCGCTGATGGACGAGGGCTGCGGGCTGGACTGCTCCAGCCGCCCGGAGCTCATGCTGGCGCGGCGCGTGGGCGCGAAGGGCGAGGACATCATGTTCTCCGCCAACGCGATGCCCGCGGAGGAGCTCGCCCTGGCGCGGGAGATGGGCGCGCTCATCAACCTGGACGATTTGAGCGACGTGCCGACGCTGCTGTCCCTTGGTCCCGCGCCGGAGGCCGTCAGCCTGCGGGTCAACCCGGGCAAGGAGGTCCGGGGCCGCACGTCCTTCATGGGCAACGCCGCGGACGCCAAGTACGGCTTCATGCCCTCGCAATTGGCCGGGGGCCTGCGGATGCTGAAGGACGGCGGCACGACGAAATTCGGCCTGCACGCGATGACGATGAGCAACTCGCTGCAGGAAGGCTACTACGCGCACAACGCGGGCTACCTGTTCGAGCTGGGGCTGGAGCTGGAGAGGGAGACGGGGCTGACCCTCGCGTTTGTCAACCTATCCGGGGGCATCGGCATCCCCTACAAGCCGGAAGAGGAGGCGGTGGACGTGCGGCGCGTCGCGGCCGCCGTGTGCCTCAAGTACCGCCGCGCGTTCGGCGAGCGGGACGACGTGCGCGTGTTCTCCGAGCTGGGCCGCCTGGTCACGGGCCCGCACGGGTACCTGGTCACCCGCGCCATCCACCGCAAGGACACCTACCGCACCTACATCGGCGTGGACGCCTGCGCGTCCAACCTGCTGCGCCCGGCGATGTACGGCGCGTACCACCACATCACGGTCGCCGGCAAGCGCGAGGCGCCCGCGGACCAGACCTACGACGTGACCGGCTCCCTGTGCGAGAACAACGACAAGTTCGCGGTCCAGCGGCAGATGCCCGCCGTCGAGATGGGCGACCTGCTCATCATCCACGACGCGGGCGCGCACGGCCACGCGATGGGCTACCAGTACAACGGGCGGCTGCGCAGCGCCGAGGTGCTCTACACCCCGGACGGGGACTTCCGCCTCATCCGCCGCGCCGAGACGCCCGAGGACTATTTCGCTACGCTGGTGTAGTTTTCAAAAGAATAGCCGCTTTCGGCGTACCATCCGCAAGCGGCCATATGGGGGCAACGGGGGGCAAAGCCCCCCGTTGCAATTCGTGTCAACCGGCTTTGCCGGTTGCGCGGGGCATTTTCGCCAAGGGCGAAAACATTCCGCAGCACCCGTTGCCTCCAAAAAATAAAGAGTCCGCAGACTCTTTATTTCGTACCGAACAATCTGTCGCCCGCGTCGCCCAGCCCGGGCACGATGTAGGCGTTGGCGTTGAGGTTCTCGTCGAAGGCGGCGCAGTAGATCTTGACGTCCGGGAACTCGGCCGCGATGCGCTCGACCCCCTGGCGGGCGGCGACGATGCACACGAGGCGCACGTCCTCGCAGCCGCGCTTCTTGAGGATGCGCAGCGCCGCCGCGATGCTGCCGCCGGTGGCGAACATCGGGTCGAGCACGATGACGGTGCTCTCGGCGATGTCATTGGGCAGCTTGCAGTAATACTCCACCGGCTGCTTGGTCTCGTGGTCGCGGTAGATGCCGATGTGGCCCACGCGCGCGTTGGGCAGGAGCTGCAGGATGCCCCGCACCATGCCGATGCCGGCCCGCAGGATGGGCACGAGGGCGACCTTGCGGTCCGAGAGCATTTTCGTCTGCATCTTCGCGATGGGCGTCTCGATCTCGGCGTCCACCAGCGGGAAATCCTTGGTGATCTCGTAGACCATGAGCATCGACAGCTCGTCCACGAGGTCGCGGAAGTCCTTCATGTTGGTGTTCTTGTCGCGCAGCAGCGACACCTTGTGCTGGATCAGCGGATGCCCGAAGATGAACACGTTGTCTCCCATGCAACCCTCCCGAAGTATTCTCAAGGGGATATCCTAACGCAAAAGGCCGCGCGTGTAAAGCCCGTTTCCACGCTGCGGCCGCTTGGGAGGTGGTCAGGGGGGCGAAAACCCGGCGTCAGGCGGGCACTTTCGCCCGTTTCTGGATTTTCTGGAGCAGGACGACCGACCCGACCAGCGCAAGGCCCGCGGCGTCGGTCACGATGCCTGGGATGATGAGCATCAGGCCGCCGGCCAGCGCCATGAGCTGCAGGATGGGGCCGAGCCTGGTCTCCCAGAAGTTCTCCACCGCCATGCCCACGCCGAACATCCCGATGATGGAGGTCACGGCGATGAGCAGCACGTCGTACCACTGGGCGTTGAGCATCAGCATCTCGGGGCTGTACACGAAGATGTAGGGCACGAGGAAGGCCGCGATGGCCAGGCGCGTCGCCTCGAAGCCGCTCTTGAGCGGGTCGGACTTCGCGATGGCCGAGCCCGCCATGGCCGCCAGCGCGACCGGGGGCGTGATGTCGGCGATGATGCCGAAGTAGAACGTGAACAGGTGCGCCGGCAGGATGGCCCAGGCGGGGTTGAGGCCCTGCAGCGCGCCGTACACGCCCGGCAGGTTCGCCGCGAGCGCCCTGGCGACGATGGGCGCCATGATGGTGGACGTGATGAGGTAGTTGGCGGTGGTCGGCACGCCCATGCCCAGCAGGATGGACGAGAACATCGTGAAGATGAGCAGCAGGATGAGGCTCCCGCCCGCCAGGCTCGTGAGCCCCGCGCCCATCTTCAGGCCCACGCCGGTCAGCGTGATCATCCCCGCGATGATGCCCGCGACGCCGCACGCCAGCGCGACGCCGATGACCCCGCGCGCGCCGGACTCCAGCGCCTTGAGGTACTGCCGGGGCCTCAGGCCCCTGCTCTCCCGGATGACCGGGGCGGCGGGCCGCCCGCGCAGCAGGGCGACGGCCACGTCCACCATCGTCTTGAGGTACCCCCCGAGGATCGCGATGCCGATGCCGATGAGGGCGGCGCGGTCCGGCGTGAAGCCGGCGCTGAGGATGTAGATGATGCCGATGAGCGGCAGCAGCAGGTGCCCCCGCTCCTTGAGCGCGGTCAGCAGGCGGGGGAGCTTCGACCTGTCCAGCCCCTTGAGGCCGCGCTTCTTGGCCTCCAGGTCCGTCACGATGTAGACGCCGGTGAAGTACAGCAGCGCGGGGATGATGGCGGCCTTGACGACGGTGGTGTAGGGGACGCCCACCGACTCCGCCATCAGGAACGCGGCCGCGCCCATGACCGGCGGCATCAGCTGCCCGCCGGTGGACGCGGAGGCCTCGACCGCGGCCGCGAACTCCGGCCGGTAGCCCAGGCGCTTCATCATCGGGATCGTGAACGAGCCCGTGCCCACCGTGTTGGCGACCGACGACCCGGACACCGTGCCCATCATCGCGCTGGTGAGCACCGCCACCTTGGCGGGGCCCCCGCGCTGCCTGCCCGCGATGGCGTTGCCAAGCTCGATGAAGAACTCGCCCACGCCGGTCATCTGCAGGAAGGCGCCGAAGAGGATGAACAGGAAGATGAACGTGGAGCTGGCCCCGATGGGCGCGCCGAACACGCCTTCCTGGGTGTAGAACAGGTGCCGGACGATCTGCTGCAGGGTGTAGCCGCGGTTGCCCAGGAACCCGGGCAGGCTGCGGCCGAAGATGCCGACGAGGATGAACGTCGTGGCGATGACGAGGATGGGCAGGCCGACGACGCGCCGGCAGGCCTCCATCAGCAGCAGGATGGCAACGCCGCCGATGACGTACTGCCACGGCAGCAGCGCGTTCTGCCGCACGATGCTGTTGAAGAACACGACGGGGTAGAGGAACAGCGCGAGCGACAGGAGCCCCAGCGCCAGGTCGTACAGCGGCAGCCGGTCCTTCCGCCCGCGGCGCGAGGCCGGGTAGAGGAAGAACGCGAGCATCGTGACGACGCCCACGTGGATGGGCCGCATGTGCGTGCTGGGGATGATGTTCCAGGTGCTGTACAGCTGGAAGAGCGAGAAGAGGATGCACAGCGCCGAGATGATCACCGCGCGGTACCCGGTGAGGGTGCGGAAGGCGCTCTCCCGGTCCAGCTTGCTGATGATCTGCTGGATTTCCGCCTCGTTCACGCGCTCCTCGGCGGCCTCCGGGGGGAGGGGGTGCGGCGCGCCCTGGTCCGGGTGCGGGTCTCTGGTCATGGTGTTCCCCTTCCTGTCTTCAGGGTAAGGCCCCGGGCGGGTTGACCGCCCGGGGCCCCGGGAAATCCGTCAGGGAAGCAGGCCCTGCTCGGTGAAGTAGCGCTCCGCGCCGGGGTGGAAGGGCGTCGGGACGCCCTGCACGGCGTACTCGGCGGAGATGAACGCCTTCTTGGCGTGGGTCAGCTCGTCCGTGTTCTCGAAGAGCACCTTGGTCATCTGGTAGACCAGCTCCTCCGGCACGTCCTTGCTGATGATCAGCACGGCGTTCATGGACGGGACGACCACGTCCTCGGCCAGGCCGTTGTAGCTGCCGGCGGGGACGTTCTGGGGCACGTAGAAGGTGTAGTTTTCCTGCAGCCCGGCCATCTGGTCCTCGGGCAGGCCGATGAGGCGGATCTCGCGCTTGCTGGCCACGTCCATGATGGCGGGGTTGGGCAGGCCGGCGGTCACGAAGAAGGCGTCAAGCTGGAGGTTCTGGAAGGAGGTGGCGGATTCCGCGAAGCTCAGGTACTGGGGCTTCACGTCGTCCAGGGTCAGGCCCGCCTGGCCCAGCAGCTGCACGGCGTTGAAGTACACGCCGGAGCCGACCGCGCCCACGGAGACGTTCTTGCCGCGCAGGTCGCCCACGTTCTGGATGTCGCTGTCCGCGGCGACCACGATCTGCACGAGCTCGGGGTACAGGGAGCCGATGGCGACGAAGTTGTCGATGACCTCGCCGGCGAAGAAGTCCTGGTCGCCCTGGTAGGCATAGAACATGACGTCGTTCTGGACCAGGCCCAGCTCGGCCTCGCCCGCCTGCATCTTGAGGATGTTGTCCTTGGAGCCGCCGCTGGAGGCAACGGTCACGTCCAGGTCCGGGATGTGGGCCATCCACAGCGCGGCGATCTCGCCGCCCAGGGGATAGTAGGTGCCGGCGGTGCCGCCGGTGGAGAAGCCCAGGTACGTCGTTTCCGCCAGCGCGGCGGAGGCGCTCAGGAGCAGGGCAAGAGCCAGGAGAAGGGATAGGGTCTTTTTCATGGGTAGGCTCCTTTCGATGATATACCAGGCGTATCCTTGATCCGGCGCCGGCCGGAGGGGATCGTTGCGGGGGGTCTGTTCGGTTCCGGGAGTGCGATAACAGGATGGGCGCGGGGGGTACAAGCCGAGTACATTGTACATACGGGGCGGGGAAGCGTCAACGCCCGGGCGCCTCTCCCCGGGCCGCCTGCGCGGCGCGTTCCAGGGCGCCGGGGCCTTCCGCCGCGCCGCGGGCGAAGTCCGGCCTCCCGCCGCCCACGGCGCCCGCGGCATGGAGCAGCGCGCGCACGTCCTCCCCGCGGTCGGGCGAGCGGGCGAACAGGCACAGCTCCTTCTCCCCCTGTGGGGCGCACAGCAGCGCGAGGACCCCGGGGACCGCGGCGAGCGCCCCGGCGACGTCCTGCAGGTACGGGGCCTCCGCCTCCGAAAGCCGCGCCGCCACCAGCCTGCCCCCGGGCATCGGCATGCCCGCCATGTAGAGCGCGGGGACGCGCTCCAGCGCCCGCTCGCGGCGCAGCGCGGAGACCTCCCGGGCCGCCTGGGCGGAGGCCTCCAGCAGCGCCCGGACGCGGCCGGGCACCTCGTCCGCCCTGGCGCTCAGCAGCGCGCCCGCCTCCGCAAGCGCGCGGCGGCACATGCGGCCGTGGGCTTCGGCGCGCTTCCCGCACAGGAAGAACAGCCGGGTTTTCCCCCGCGCGGGCTGCGCGTGCAGCACCACGACCTGCCCAACCTGCGACGCGCGGGCGAGGTGCGTGCCCCCGCAGGCGACGGCCTCGAAGTCCCCGATGCGGCAGACGCGGACGTTCTGGGTCACCGTCGGCTCCTTGCGCAGCGCCGCGGCGGCGAGCTCCTCCCCTTCCAGGAAGCGGCAGTCCACCTCCGCGTCCCCCGCCACCCGCGCCGCCGCCATCTCCTCCAGGGCGTCCAGCTCGCCGCGGGACAGCGAGGTACGCCCATCGGGCAGGGTCACGTCGATGCTGGATACTTCATGGCCGATGTGCAGCCCGTGGGTGAAGCCCCCCAGCAGCCGCCAGACGCAGTTGGCGAGGATGTGCTCGCCCGTGTGCTGCTGCATGTGGTCGAGGCGGCGCTCCCAGTCCACCACGCCCGCCACCTCCGTCCCCGGCGCCGGGAGCGGCCCGCCGCGGACCAGGTGCCAGACCTCGCCCGCGGCGTCCGCCTGCACGTCCGCGACGTCCCACGCCGCGCCGCCCGCGCGCAGCGTCCCCGTGTCGCCCGGCTGGCCGCCGCCCTCGGGGTAGAACGCGCTGCGGTCCAGGCTGAGCCAGGCCGTCCCGTTCTCCTCCCGCGCGCCCGTGACCCGCGCCATGAACCGGGCGAGCCGCGCGTCGTCAAAATACAGCCTTTGGGTCATCCATCCCCCTGTCCGGCATAATGATGGAGTATACCAAGGAAACGCGGGCAGCGACCGCCGCCCGCGCCATTGGAACAATCCCAGCACAAGCGCTCTAGCCGATGAGCAGCAGGCTCACGGCCATGACCGCCATCCCGGCGAAAAGGCCGCCGATGGCCAGGTGGTGCTCGCCGTATTCGCGGGAGGTGGGCAGCAGCTCGTCCAGGCTCACGTACACCATGATGCCCGCGACCGCCGCCATGACGATGCCGAAGGAGAAGTCGTTGATGAAGGGGTACAGCAGCAGGTAGCCCACGGCCGCGCCCACGGGCTCGGAGAGGCCGGAGAGGAACGACAGGCGGAACGCCTTGCCGCGGCTGCCCGTCGCGTGGTAGACCGGGATGGAAACCGCGATGCCCTCCGGGATGTTGTGGATGGCGATGGCGATGGCGACCGCGACGCCCAGCCGCGGGTCGGACAGGGCGGCCATGAGCGTCGCCAGGCCTTCGGAGAAGTTGTGGATGGCCAGCGCGATCGCGGTGAACACGCCGGTGCGCATCAGGCTGTGCCGGTGGCGGTCCTCCCGGCCGTCCATCTCCTCGATGGTGTGCGCCTCGTGCGGGTTGGAATGGGCGGGCAGCAGCCGGTCCGCCAGGGCGCTGACCAGCACGCCCAGGAAGAAGCCGGCCACGGCGGTCCACTCCCCCGCGCTCCCGCCCATCGCCGCCGAGAGGGACGCCTGCGCCTGGGGAAGGATCTCCGCGAAGGACACGTACACCATGACCCCGGCGGAGAACCCGAGCGCGACCGACAGGAATTTCCGGCTGGTCCGGCGCGTCAGGAGGGCGAGCGCGCTCCCGATGCCGGTGGAAAGGCCCGCGAACAGCGTCAGCCCGAACGCGACGGCCAGGGCCTGTGGGCTTGCCTGCATGCCCGTCCCTCCTCATGGTGTGTTCCGCTGCCACGTATTGTAACCCATCCGCGCCGGGGAAAACAGGGATTTGATGCATTCGCGCGGGATGGTATCATGGGCAAAGGCAATAAAGCGGGGAGGCGGCATATGAAGGTGATGGATTGGCTCACGCGCGGGGACCCGGCGGCGGCGCGCCTCGCCCGCGTGCAGCTGCTGGGCGCGCGGGAACCCTATACGCCGGACGGCGCCACAGGGCGCATCCTCGCGCTGTACGACCCCGAAAGGAAGACCTGGGGCGGCGGGCTGTACTCCCCCAAGTGGACCAGCGGAACCTACACGCTGCTGGAGCTGCGCGGCATGGACGCGGACCCCGCCCACCCCGCCTGCCGGGAAGGCGCGCAAACGGTGCTGGAGGGCGTCTGGCGCGGGGCGGGCGGCACGGCAAAAGCGCGCGGGACCGACGTGTGCGTCGCGGGCATGCTGCTGCGCATCGCGTGCTGGACAGGCCTGCGGCATCCGCTCATCCCCGAAATCATCGATTACCTGCTCGCGCGGCAGATGGAAGACGGCGGGTGGAACTGCGAGTGGGACGCAAGGCCGCGCCCCTCGCGGGTGGGGTCGGTGCACACGACGCTCTCGGTGCTGGAGGGCTTCGCCGAGTACGAAGCCCGGGGATACGGTTACCGGCTGGCGGAGATCCGGGAGGCGGCGGCGCGGGGGAGGGAATCCCTGCTGGCGCGGGACCTGTTCAAGGACCGCAAAACCGGCCTGCCCCTGCACCCGGACATGGCGGCAATGCACTACCCGTGCCGCTGGAAGTACGACTGCTTCCGCGCGCTGGAATACTTCGCGGACATCGGCCACCCGTTCGACCCGCGCATGGCGGACGCGCTGGTGCTCACAAGGCAAGCCCTCGCCAAAGGCTACGCGCCCCGGGGGAAGGCGTACTCCGGCAGGACCCACCTCCCCGCGGAGCCGGGCCGGGGCGGCAGGCACAACACGCTGCGCGCGCTGAGGATACTGAAGGCCTACGACCCGGAAACCTATTCGCATATCATGGAAACCGAATATGAATACCCCGCCTGAACAGCGGGGCATTGTGCTGATTATTTCCTGTTGAATACTCCTGCCGGTTATTTCCTGCGGATGATCTCCTCGCGCCTGGGGCCGGTGGAGAGGTACGTGACGGGCGTCTTGATATGCTCCTCGATGAAGTCCACGTAGGCGAGGCATTTCTCCGGCAGGTCCCGGATGTCGGTCACGCCGCGGATGTCCGTCTTCCAGCCCGGAAGGGTCTCATATATTGGCTTCACGCGCCGCAGGTCGGGGGTGACCGGGAAGCGGTCGATCTTCTCGCCGTCCAGCTCGTAGGCGACGCAGACCGGGATTTCGTCCAGGTAGCCCAGCACGTCGAGGTTGGTCATCGCGCACTCCGTCGCCCCCTGCACCAGGCACCCGTAGCGCGTCGCCACCGCGTCAAACCAGCCCACGTCCCTGGGGCGGCCCGTCTTGGCCCCGAATTCGCCCGCGTCCCCGCCGCGCTTTCGCAGTTCCTCCGCCTGCGCCCCGAAGAGCTGGCTGGGGAACACGCCCGCGCCGACACTGGAGGAATAGGCCTTCGTGACGGCGATTACCTTG
>DATHTQ010000381.1:0-3940 GCA_035463055.1 Candidatus Limnocylindria bacterium | reverse complement strand
ATGAAGTCCGCGATGAAACCCGGGCCCGGGTCCACCGCGGCGCCCGTGCGCCCGTGCTGCAGGAAGTACCCGCCGCAGGGCGCGGCGGCCCCATCGTACGCTGTTGCGGGCGTGAAGGGATTCCCGCGGCGCAGGACGTGGACCCGGGGGGATTCGGCGCAGGGCGCCACCTGGTCCGCGAGGAACCTGTCGAAACCGTTCCTGAACGTTTCGGAGGCGTCCCAGATATCGCCGCTGCGGCTGTCCGCATGGAAGCGCGCGATGCGGTCATACGGCGGGGCAGCGTCCGCGGGGCGCTCCTGCGCGGGCCAGGCATTGCGCGTGTCCGAAGCCCTTTCGAATTCGTACACCGCCCGCTTCAGGTCCGTGTCCCTCGCGCCCACCAGCAGCCGGTCCTTGTCCAGCGCCAGCATCTCCGCATGGGCGGACAGGTTCTGCGGGTCCAGCGCGATGCACCTGAGGTAGTCCTCCAGCGCCGCTTCCTTCAGCCCCATCTCCGCGTACAGCGCCGCCCTGTGGCCGTACACCCGGGCGTCCGCGGGGGACAGCGCCACGGCGCGCCGGCAGCACGCGAGCGCCTCGTCGAAGCGCTTCAGCAAGCACAGCGCAACGCCCTTGGCGTCGTGCGCGTCCCCGTTCTCGGGGTCCAGGGCGATCGCGCGGTCATAGCACCGCAGCGCCTCGGCGTACCGCTTCTGCGCCCGCAGCGCGTTGCCCTTGCCGACGTATGCCTCGACGCAGTCCGGCTCCAGCGCGGCCGCCCGGCCGTAGCTCTCCAGCGCGTCCCCGAGCCGCCCCAGCGCGCACAGGATGTCGCCGCGCGCTATATGGGCTTTCCCGCAGCCCGCGTCCATCGCGAGGGCGCGGTCCGCGTCCTGGATCGCCTGGTCCGGTTCGCCCATCGCGAGCCGGACCCTTCCCCGGGCGCAGTAGCAGACGGCTTCCTCCGGCCAGCGCGTGACGAGGTATTCGGCGGCTAACAGGGCCCTGTCCAGGGCGTTGCTCCGGATGAGCTTTTCCACCCTGTGCACAAGCCGCCTGAACTCATCGCCGCCCATCCCTGACGCCCTCCGGTGCACAACGATTCAATGCATCATATCACTCAAAATTACGTTCAATAATATGGGAATTTGCATTGCTTGTAAACAATTTTTGCGCGTGAAAACCATGGATTTTCACAGCATCGGCCAGTATAATCCCGCCCCCCATACAACGCTCCGCGGTTGTGTCGGGAAACAGACGCGGGGCATGAAAACGGAGCCTTCCCGCACGGCTGTTTCTATGGGATTTATAGATGGATCATTGCGGCGCAACTATTGGTTTATTCATCTTCAGCCGCAGCATGGGGGCATCGGGGGCAAAGCCCCGATGCAATCCGTCTCGCCCGGCTTTCGTTCCCGTCCGACAAAACCGATAGGTTTTGGAGGAAGAGGAGGAGCGACGGAACGCGTGAGGGGTGGTTTTCCGCAGGAAAGCCGCCGCGAACGAAGCGAAGCCCGCGACGACGACGCGCGGGGCGTATCCGCCCCAGCGAACACTTTCCGCAGCCGCTCTCCCTCCCCCTCAGGAGAAATGCGCGGATTTCTCCTGACACGAAAAACCGCCCGGTTTTTATCCCGGGCGGCTCGTTCATCTTGTCAGGCGGATCTTACCTGCGCATGGAGGAGAAGCACTCGCTGCAGTAGATGGGGCGGTCGTTCTTGGGAAGGAAAGGAACCTGCGTCTGCGCCCCGCACTGCGCGCACACGGCGCTGTGCATCTCCCGGGGGCCGGTCGCGGAAGGCCTGCTGGCTTTCCGGTTCTGGCGGCATTCCTTGCAGCGCGTGGGCTCGTTCTGGAATCCGCGCTCGGCGTAGAACTCCTGCTCCCCCGAGGTGAACGTGAATTCCTGCCCGCAGTCCCGGCAAACCAACGTCTTGTCCTGGTACATGGTATCCGAATCCCCCTGACCTAAGATAGGCTGAACCCCGCTGACCTGGTCTTTGACCCCACACTCGCCGGCAGGGACCTTGCTCCGCGCGTTCGCGCCCCACTCCGTCCTCTCGGGCTTGCGCCCGGCCGGGCTTACCCCTAGACCGCACCATGCTCACAGGCGTGTCGCCTGCTTACGTGGGCCGCTTCGCCTGCGACTGGCATCGGCTTGCAACCACAGACCAAGGAACAGCCGTATGCATTATATGATTGCCTTTGCGCGAATGCAAGCGCGGCATGTGGAAAGCGGAAATATTTTGGTAGAATGGGGAGGGGGGTGTGCACATGGCGCGGACGGGCAGGACGGCGGGGGTGAACCTGGGGAACCTGGGCTGGTTCCCGGGGCAGGGCGACGGGATGCCGGACCGGAAGGCGGCGCGTTTCGGGCTGGAGCTCGCCCAACTCGCCTACGACCTCAAGGCCGGCCCGTGGCTCGCCGCGGGCTGGAGGGACATGAGCATCCAAATGGAGCGGCGCATCGTCCCCGGCCCCCGCGCGGACGAGGAGGCCGGCAACCTGCTGGACCAGGCCCGGAGCGCGGTGATGCCGCGCATCGCCCGGGGCATGAACGCGGTGATGACCCCCATCGCGCAGGTGCGCGAGTTCTTCGGCGACCGGGGCGCGTCCATCACCGGGCAGGCCGTCACGCTCCTGCTGCCGCACGCGGACGGCACCTACACCGTCGCCGCGGGGTTCATGGGCACGGGCAGGCGGCCGCGGGACTGGCTGGTCAACCTGCGCATGGCGCACCCCGAAGGCTTCCATGAGGGGTTCGCCGCCATCGCGGGCCGCTTCCTGGACAACGCCGCGCACATCCGCTTCCCCGCCGCCGCGGGCGCGCTGGGCGAGGGCGAGCCGACGCTGGCCGACGTCATCGGGAGCCTGAAGAGCCCCGCGAGCCCGTTCCGCCTGGTGCTGGCGGGCCACAGCCAGGGCGCGGCGGTGCTGCAGGTGGTCGCGCACCGGCTGCTGAAAGGCGGCGTGCGGCCGGAATACCTCAGCGGGTTCGGGTTCGCCTCGCCGTTCCCGGCGCTGGGCCTCGTGCCGCGGGAGTGCGAGGCGCCGCTGTCGCTGTTCCTCTTCTCCGACGACGTGTTCACGCGCGTGGGGCTGCGCGAGCGCGTCGGCGCCTGCTACATGCTGGAGGCGACGGAGGAGATCCGGCTCGCCTGCTACGGCAGGGCCTACGCCGAGGGGCCGGTGCGCGAGACGATGCGCATGCTGGACGGCGTGCGGGACGCTGAGGATGCCTTCACGATGTGCCTGGGCTACCTCGAGGCGCTGTCGCACCGGCCCTGGAAGGTCATCTCCTCGTCGCTGGCGGAATTCTTCGAGGGGTCGCTGCTCAACTTCCCCGCGATGGCGGAGCGGTGGATCCAGCGCGTGCTGCGCTGGGCCATCCTGGGGTTTGAGCAGAGCTTCGCCGACGTCGCGGGCAACACCCCGGACCCGGAGAAGGTCGCCCTCATGCGCGACCAGGCCGACGCGCTGATGGCCTCCCACGGCGCGGTGCGCTTCACCCGCACGCTGGTGCGCGCGCTGTACCTGACCCACGCCCTCAAGTACCGCGAGCACGGCCGGGACGGCATGGCGCCCTACCTCTACCTGGTCACCAAGGGGTACGGCCAGATCCGGCGCTGCCCGCAGCCCCTGCCGGATGAAACCCCGGCGCCGGGCATCCAGGAGGAGAAACCTTCCCCCGCCATCGCGCCCGCGGAAGGGGACGTCAGGATTTAGTGATCAATAAACAAGGCTTCTATAGTTTATTTTTACTCTTCTATACTTAACCAATAACGCGAAGCGGGGGGAATCGGTGAGCGGCAGCCCACCGATGGAATTCGTGTCGCCCGGCTTCGTCCCCTTCCCGAGAAAACCGATAGGTTTTGGAGGAAGAGGAGGAGCGATGCAGCGTGTGAGAGGTGGCTTTTCAAGAAAAGCCGCCGCGAACGGAGCGAAGTCCGCGACGACG
>DATHTQ010000380.1:0-3743 GCA_035463055.1 Candidatus Limnocylindria bacterium | reverse complement strand
CGTCCCCGTCGCCACGTTCGCGGTCATCGCGGGGCTGTGCGTGCTCAACACGGTGCTGCTGCGCACCCGCCTGGGCCAGCAGCTGCGCGCAGTCGGGCAGAACCGAACGGTCGCCAACGCCTCCGGCATCAACGTGGACCGCACCCGCGTCATCGCCATCATCCTCTCCACGGTGCTGGCGGGCTTCGGCCAGCTGATTTTCCTGCAGAACATCGGCAACGTGCTCACCTACGGCGCGCACGAGCAGGTGGGCCTGTACGCGGGCGCGGCCATCCTGGTGGGCGGCGCGTCCATCGCGCGGGCCACCAACGCCCAGGCGCTGCTGGGCACCGTGCTGTTCCACCTGCTGTTCATCGTCGCGCCCCCCGCCGCCAACACCCTCTTCGGCGACCCGGGCATCGGCGAGTACTTCCGCGTGTTCGTCTCCTACGGCGTCATCGCCCTGGCGCTGGTCCTCCACGTGTGGAAGGGCGCGAAGGCAAAGCGCACCCTGCGCGCCGCCGGGCCCCGGAACGCGTAACCCGTCACGCAAGGCCCCTGCATCCCCATTTCAGCCCCGGGCTTGCCCCGGGGTTTTCGCTGTGCTATGATTCGCAATCATACAAACGGAAAGCGAGGCGCCTGTCATGAAGAAGTTCTGGGGCGAGTTCAAGGCTTTCGCCATGAAGGGCAACGTGCTGGACCTGGCCGTCGCCGTCATCATCGGCGCGGCTTTCGGCAGGATCGTGACCAGTCTGGTCAACGACATCATCATGCCCGTCGTCACGCTGCTCACCGGCGGGGTCAACGTCTCCAACCTGTTCATCCCGCTTCGGGACACGCAGGGCGTCGTCTACACCTCCGTCGAGGCCGCGAAGGAAGCCGGCATCTCCACGCTCAACTACGGCATGTTCCTGCAGAGCGTCATCGACTTCCTCATCATCGCCTTCAGTGTGTTCCTGTTCATCAGGCTGTTCATGAAACTCAAGAGGAAGGAAGTTCCCGCGCCCGACCCGGTCAAGCCCCGGCTGTGCGGCTTCTGCCTGCAGCCCGTGGCCGACGCCGCGACCCGCTGCAACCACTGCACCAGCCAGTTGACCTGACAAGGGAGCTGTAAAATCACCAGGATGCACACGTACCGAGTATTCTTCTGGGACTTTGACGGGACCCTGTACGACACCTACGCCCGCATGGCGCGGGCGGTCATGAAGGGCATGGACGAGATGGGCCTGTCCCACGAGGGGCAGGACGTCGTGGCCCTCGCGAAAAAGACGCTGCGGGGCGCGTGCCAGGTGCTTGGCGGCGACCGCAGCGAGGAGCTGCTCTCCCGCTTCTTCGCCCACGAGGGGGACGAGGGCCCCGAATCCATGCGTCCCTATCCCGGGTGCGAGGAGGCGCTGCGCGCGGTGGTGGACGCCGGCGGGCTCAACTTCCTCTACACCCACCGCAACCACACCGCCGTGGACGCGCTGAAGCAGGACGGGCTGTACGACCTGTTCCGCGACTTCATCACCTGGGAGGCGGGGTTCCCCGACAAGCCCGCGCCCGACGCCCTCAACTGGGCCATCGACCTGCACCGCCTGGAGCGCGCGGAGTGCGTGATGGTGGGCGACAGGGACATCGACGCGCTGGCGGGCCATGCCGCGGGCATCGCCTCCGCGCTGTACGACCCGGACGGCTTCTACCCCGACCACACGGCCGACTTCCGCCTCCGCAGCCTGACCGACGTGGCGGAGCTGCTCGGCGGGGCGGCGGAGCCAGCCAGGGCGCCCACGGAGGGCGAGACCTGACGGCCGCCGCCGCGAACCCCGGGCGGAGGCCCTTCACCTGAATCCCATAGACAAGCCCCGGCTCCCCACGGAGCCGGGGCTTTGCCGATTGCGCGCGCCGCGCTAGCGGATGACGTAGGGGCGCATCATCTCGTTGTCCTCGTGCTCGAGGATATGGCAGTGCCACACGTATTCGCCTGGCATGTCGAACGTCGCGATGATTTTGGTGACGAAGCCCGGGTAGGCGATGACCGTGTCCTTCCAGCCGGTTTCCCAAGCCTTGGGGGGCTCGGCCGCGCCGAGGGCGTAATCCTCCGGCATGGGCATCGCCCCCTCCCTTTCCTCCAGGTAGTCCTCGTAGTCATCCAGGAACTCCTCGGCGTCGAAGGGGACCCGGCTGACGACCTGGAAGTGGACCAGGTGGGGGTGGATGGGGTGCGCGTCGCCCGTCAGGTTGACCAGCGTCCAGATTTCCGTGTCGCCAAGCCGCACGATTTCCGTCACGGGGTCGAAGAACTCCAGCGGGCCGTCCCGCAGCGTGCCCAGCTGCGCCTCGATCGGGATATCGGCCCGCTCGTCCATCATCTCGAACAGGGCCAGCTGCCGCTCCGGCAGGTCGGTCGTGAGCCGCCCGATGGCGGGCAGCCGCGCGGGCACGGAAGCGGACGGCCGCTCCTCCCCCGCCGCCACGACCCTGAACTGCATGACCAGGCCCGTCGTCTCCGGGTCGGCGGGCTCCTCTATCTCATCCACGGTCTTGAACGGGTCGTCGGGGCCGAGGTTGAGGAGCGTGACCGTCTGCCCGGGCGCAAGAGCGCTGAAATCCACGAGGATGTCGGCCCGCTCGGCCGGGGCCAGCAGAAGCTCGTCCTGGATGATGGGGCGGTCCGGAAGGAAACCGCCCTCGGTCCCGATCTGTGTCACGGGCAGCGGCTCGGAAAAGCGCAGCAGCAGGAAGCGCGAATTGCAGCCGTTGAGCACGCGCAGGCGGTACAGGGCGGGCTCGACCTCCAGGTAGGGCCAGGTCCTGCCGTTGACCATGATGGCGTCGCCGAAGAACTCCGGGTTCCAGATGGGCGGGACCGATGAGTCCGGGCGGTACGGGCCCTCGTACCCGTCGAAGAAGGCGCGGGTGCCGGGGTAGAACAGCGAGCCGTCCGCCATGAACGTGCGGTCCTGGATGGCAAGCGGGATGTCGCGGTACCGGATCCCCGCCGGGTCGCCTGCCTTGGGGTAGGGCCCCGGCAGGCCCATCGCCGCCTCCGCCTCGTCGTGCAGGATCCAGAAGCCCGCCATGCCCGCGTAGACGTTGTTGCGGGTCATCCCCAGCGTGTGGTCGTGGTACCACAGCGTCATCGCGTCCTGGTCGTTGGTGTACTCGAAAATCGCAGCCCCCTCGGGCGCCTCGCCCTGGGAGGCGTATCCGCTCCCGCGGGTCTGGTAGTCCGGGGGGATGTCCGCCGCCGCGGGCAGGTACCACGCGGTGGGCAGGCCGTCGCTTTCGGGGGCGACGTGCGCGCCGTGCACGTGGGTCACGATGGGCACGGGCCCCGCATAGGGCGCGGGGTCCATGGCGTCGTGCGCGCCCGGGTTGGCCATGTGCAGCGTCTGGTCCACCGGCGTGAGGTGCGTGAGGAACCGCGGATTGGGGGCGTCCGGGTCGTCCACGAGCTGGTTGTGCCAGGTCACGCGCACGTTCTCGTCCCGCCACACGTCGAACGTGAACCCCGGCGAATGGAACGCCGACGCTCCCTCGCCGGTGCGCGGGTCGCCCAGGGCGCCGTACCCCCAGACCGTGGTCGGGGGCAGGCCGTCGGGCAGCACCTGCTGGCTGAACTGGCGCACGGCGACGTGGTAGTCGGTGAACTGCCCGTCCTTCACCCCCTGGAACACCGGCGGTAACACCAGGGGGGTGACGAACTTCGGGATGTCCCGCGGGTCCAGGAGACCCCCGTCCCCCGTGCGCGGCGCGGGCGCGCCCTCCGCGGCCCCGCC
>DATHTQ010000379.1:0-1786 GCA_035463055.1 Candidatus Limnocylindria bacterium | reverse complement strand
GTCCGCATAGTAATACCCGCACAGGAAGCAGGTATGGATGGTGTATCCGCCCTCCGTGCAGGTGGGCGGGGTCGGGGAGTCGGCGTATTGGCATGAGCCGGACTCCGCATGGCCGCGGTCGTTCCCGCACGCGCGGGCGTGCGTCCCGTCGTGGTTTGCCGCCCATTCCTGCCAGTCGTGGCCGAGCGGTTTGATGTCGCCGTCCGGATGGGACTGGCCGCAGTCCGCGCAGGCGTGTGTGGTGTATCCGCCCGCCGTGCAGGTGGGCGGGGTCACGGTGTCCGCGTAGGCGCATGATGCGGTTTCCGTGTGCGCCGGTTCCGTCAGGCAGGCGCGGGTGTGCGTGCCGTCCCCGTTTGCCGCCCACGCGCCCCAGGTATGCCCGGTCGCGGCGGTGGGGGTATCGGTGAACGAGTCGCCGCACAGGCCGCAGGCATGGGCCGTGAAGCCCGGGGCCGTGCAGGCGGGCGGGGTCACGGCGTCCATGTACGCGCAGGGCTCGGTTTGGGTATGGGAAGTGACCATGCAGGACTGCCTGTGCGTCCCATCGCCATTAGGGAACCAGCTGCCCCACATGTGCCCTGCCGGGGGGGTGTGTTCGATGACGGTGCTGAAGTAACACTTGAGGCAGTGCAAGGCAGTGAACCCGCCCTCCGTGCAGGTCGGGAGCGTGACGACCGGGTAATTCTCGCACGCCTCGCGCAGCAGAATACCGCATCTGAAGCAGCGGCCATGGTGGCAGTTGTCGGAGTCGTAAGACCAGGCGGAAACCCAATGCTGCAGCATGGCGTTTTCCGTTTTCGTCGCGCCGCAGAGGACGCACGTGAAAATCCTGACCATGTCCGGGCACCCCGAGGGGTAGGGTCCGGTCTTGTCCAGGATGCCGGCGTCCCATTCGTGCGGCGCCGCCTCGCCCACATCCCGCCCGCAGATGCAGCGCGCGGCGTGCGTCGCGCCGTCCACGCTCACGTATTGCGCGGTTTGGTGTGCCACCGTCAGCGTCGCGGTCCTTTCCGTCAGCATGTAGGAAGGCCCTGCGGGCTGGAGCGTGAACGGATCAAGCGGCTGGACCTTCGCGGTCATCGTCACGTTCAGCGTGTCCCCCGAGGCGCTCGCGTCCGCTTTCACCCTGAACGGCTGGAAGTAGACCGCGACGGCCAGGCCGAATCCGATATCCGCCGAAGCGGTCCAGGCCGGCGCCGAGAACCCCGTCCCGGTGACGTACGCGGACGCGACCGTGATGCGCACGGGGGTGTGGGAGTTGCGGTACTGGATATACGGCACGAACGTCTGCCCGTGCCCGCAGGACTCGGGCAGTATCCCGGCCGTGGCGATGTCGTATTGCGTATCGGCAGCGCGCGCGTGCCGCGGGGAGGGGAAAAGGGACAAGAGCATCGCCAGGCAGACCAGCAGTGACACCCTTGCCTTCATCGGGAACCTCCGGTCATGGTCTGCCGCCCGGCCGCGCCGAAGCGCCCGGGGGAGGGTGCGCCGCCCGCGCGGCGCGCGAAAAAGCCGGTGCGCGCCTGCGGCGGCCGGCTGGGGCGGAAGACGGGGCTTCTTTTCACGTCGGTTGACCCGCGGGCCGTTCATGGGGTATGGGGGAAGAGGCTGTCCGGGTATGCCGCGCCGGTCCCCGCGGGCATATATTCATGGCGGGCGGCTATGTTCTGGCCTGATATATACGGCGTTTCCCCCCGCCTGTCAAGGCAGGGCGCGCCCGGACGCCCGCGTACGGCAAAGGGCCCGGCGTCTGCCGGGCCCCCTGCTGGCCGCGCGCGCCATA
>DATHTQ010000378.1:0-7278 GCA_035463055.1 Candidatus Limnocylindria bacterium | reverse complement strand
ACGAGCTTGATGAGGCTGTGGTTGACCATGTGCAGCACGGTGCCCTGCGCCGCCAGCGCGTTGTGCTCGCCCAGGAGGCTCTGCATACCGACGCCGAAGAGGATGAATCCGATTTGGCTCATGGACGAGCAGGCCAGCGTGCGCTTGAGGTCCACCGAGAACAAGGCCAGCACGGCGCCCAGCAGCATGTTCGAAAGGCCCAGAATGAGCAGCAGGTTGCCCCACAGCGCGCTTTCATGGAACATTCGTGAGGAGATGGCAAGGATGCCGAACACGCCCACCTTGGTCAGGATGCCCGACAGCAGCGCGCTGGCGGGCGCGGGGGCGACGGGGTGGGCCTTGGGCAGCCACACGTGCAGCGGCACCATGCCCGCCTTCGCGCCGAAGCCCGTCAGGATGAGCAGGCCCGGGACCAGCAGCGCGCCCTCGCCCGCGTGGTGCGCGGCCTCGGCCAGTTCGTCGAACTTCAGCGTGTGCAGGCGCTGCTGGAGCATCATCAGGCCCATCAGCATCGCCATGCCGCCGAAGATCGCGATCGCGAGGTAGGTCTGCCCGGCGCGGATGGCGCCCGGCGTCTCTTCGTGGACGACCCAGGCGTAGCTGGTGAAGGACAATACCTCGAAAAACAGGAACGCCGTGGCGAGGTCGTCGCTGAGGAACACGCCCAGGGTCGCCCCCATCGTGAGCAGCGTGAACGCGCAGTAGCGTGCCCGCTTGTGGCCGTGCGCCATGTACCCCGGGGTGAACAGCGAGGTGATGAGCCACATGAAGGCCGCCACCGCGGCGTACAGCGCCCGGAAGCCGTCCGCCCGCAGGCTCAGGCCAACGCCCAGGGTGTTGGGGAAGGTCATGGCCGCTTCGCCGCCGTACGCCAGCAGCGCGGCGGCCAGCGCGGCCTCGATTGCCGTGGTGAGGATCAGCACGGCGTAGGCGGCCGGCTTGCTGCGCCGGCCCAGCAGCCAGCATGGCAGCGCGGCCAGGAAGGGCAGCGCGATCATGGCGGCCGGGATCAAGTGCATGCGCTCCTCCTCCCTAAACCAGGCCGGGCGCGGTGCGCGCCAGGAAGTCCGCCAGCGGCTGGCTGTAGAAGCCCAGCGCCAGGATGACGATACCCAGCGCGGCCAGTGTGAGGCGCATCCCGGGCTCCACGGGCAGCGGCGCTTCCGCGCCCTCGGGCCGCTTCCCCGTATAGAGGAAGACGGAGGGCGCCATGAGGTAAATGCCGGTCAGCACGGCGCTGATGAGCAGCGCGGTGAGCCCCAGGACCGGGAGGACCCCGCCCAGGTTTACAGCCGCCTGCCCCAGCGCCCACTTGCTGATGAAGCCCAGCAGCGGCGGAAGCCCGGTCATCGCGGCGCTGCCCAGGACGAACACCGAGGAGATGAGCGGCATTTGCGGCCCCAGTCCCCGCAGGTCACGCACGTCGTAGGCGCGGCCCCGCACATTGTACACGCCCGCCGCCATGAACAGCGCGATCTTCATCAGCGAATGGAATACCATGTGCAGAAGGCCCGCGGCCAGGCCCTGCGCGGTGAGCAGCATCGCGCCGAAGAGGATGTAGGACAGGTTCGACACCGTCGAGTAGGCGAGCCTGCGCTTGAGGTGCTTTTCCTTGAGCGCCATGGAGCAGCCGAATACGATGGTGAAGGAAGTCAGGATGAGCGGGATGGCCTGCGCGTAGCTGCCCCGGATGACCACCGCCCCGAAGGAGAAGTAAGTGACCCTCAGGATGGCGAACACGCCGGACTTGACGACGGCCACCGCGTGCAGCAGCGCGGTCACCGGCGTGGGCGCGACGGACGCGGTGGGCAGCCATCCGTGGACCGGGAACACCGCCGCCTTGACCGAGAACCCCAGGAAGCACAGCAAATACCCCAGGCGCAGCTGGGCCGACTGCTCGATGGCGATATGGCGGAACAGGCCGCCTGCGGTGAATTCCGTCGTCCCGCCGAAATAGACCAGGTACACCAGGCCGATGAACGCGAAGGCCGCGCCGCCCAGCGAGTAGTAGAGGTACTTGAGGCCGGCGGCCACCGACCCCTCCTCGCCGCCGTGCATGACCAGGGGCAGCGTGGAGAGCGACAGCATCTCGTAGAACACGTACAGCGTGAGCAGGTTGGCGCTCATCGCGATGCCCAGCGTCACCCCGAAGCTGATAGTGAAGAACGCGAAGAACGTGTCCTCGCCCTTTTCGCCGCGCATGTAGTCCAGCGCGTACAGCGACGTCAGCGGCCACAGCAGCGCGGCGATGCCGGCGAAGACCCTGCCCATGCCGTCCAGGCGGAAGGAAAGGGTGAGCCGTTCGCTGATGCGCAGCAGGTCCAGCCGCGGAGCGTCGCCCAGGATGGCGGCAAGCGTCAGCGCGGACGCCAGGAGGGTCAGGGCCATCACGTACGCGGAACGCGCCGCGCGCCGCTTCCACCGGAAGGCGGGCAGCAGCGCGCCTCCGACGATGGGCAGCGCGATGGCCAGGATGAGCGTCATATCGTTCCTTTCGGGCCCGCCCGCATGGTTGGAGGCGGGAGGCGGCGCGGCGTCAGAGGAGGGATCCGGCCAGGCTGCTGAAGGCGTGGATCATGGAGCCCGGGTAGATGCCCAGGAGCAGGATGGCCAGCGTCAGGATGGCGATGGGCACAAGCATCATCGGGCCCGGCTCCGCCTTGGGCAGGACCGCGACCGCCTCGCCGTCGCCCAGGCCGCCGAAGAAGGCGGAGACGCTGGGGGGCAGCAGGTAGCCCGCGGTCAGCATCGCGGAGATCAGCAGCACGATGGGGACCAGCCAGCTGAATATCTGCACGCCGGACACCAGGGAGCCCTCGGCGATGTACCACTTGGCGATGAAGCCGCCCAGCGGCGGGATGCCCACGAGGGAGATCGCGCACAGCAGGAACATCGTCATCGTGAGCGGCATCCTGCGGCCCAGGCCCTGCATGTCCTCGACGCGGGTCAGCCCGGTCTTGAAGATGATGACGCCCGCGCATAGGAACAGCGCGTCCTTGGTCAGCGCGTGGAAGACCAGCTGCAGCAGTGCCCCGTCCAGCGCCATGGTGTTGAGCATGAACAGGCCGCACAGGACGTAGCTTACCTGGGACACGCTGGAGTAGGCCAGCCGCTTCTTGAGCACCTTCTCGCGCAGCGCGAGCATCGAGCCCATGAACACCGTGATGGTCGCGCAGCCCAGCAGCGCCCACTGCACCCAGGTGCCGCGGATGAAGTCCGGCCCGATGACGTAGAAGATCATCCGGAAGATGCACAGAACGCCTGCCTTGGTGATGACCCCGGACAGCACCGCGCTGGCGGGCGAGGGAGCCACAGGGTGCGCCGTGGGCAGCCAGCCGTGCATCGGGAACATGCCCGCCTTGGTGCCAAAACCCACCAGGGTGATGAAGACGACGGCCCTGAGCGCTTCCATGGAGATGGGCAGGTTGTTCACCGCCAGCGAGCCGCCCGCCGTGAAGAAGTGGTTGGAGATCTGGGGGGTGAGGATGAAGATGCCCAGCAGCCCCATCGTGGCGCCCGCGACGGAATAGATGAGGTACTTGATGCCCGCGGCGACGGCCCCCTTGCTGCGGGAGTGCAGCACCATGGGCATGGAGATGAAGGTCATCATCTCGAAGAAGAGGTACATCGTGACCATGGTCGCCGACAGGGTCAGCGCCATGAGGGATGCCAGCGTCATCAGGTAGAACGCGTAATAGGTGCGCTCGTTGACCTCGTGGCGCATGTAGCTGAAGGAGTAGAAGCCGCTGATGGTCCACATCAGCGCCATCACCACCGAGAACACGCGGCTTGTGCCGTCGGAATGCAGCGCGATGGGCAGCTGCCGCGTCATCTCGAACAGCAGCAGCGTGCGCTCCGCGTCCAGCGCGATGAGGCCCACGACCAGGCACTCCAGCAGCATGACCACCCCGACGAAGGCGTTGCGGTCCTCCCTGCGAGCGTTGAGCCAGGGCATCGTCATGACCATGACGCTCCCCGCGGCAGGCAGCAGGATGGCCAGGAGCAGCAGCAAACCTTCCATGTTGTTGAGTCCCTCCTTAAGCAAACATTCGCAGGCCCGCTTCAATGACGCGCAGGACGGGGGCGGAACCGACGCCCAGCCAGACGGTCACCAGCATGGAAAGCAGCAGCGCGGCAAGGCAGTGCCGCGGCGCGGGAAGCGGCTTGGGATAGGCGATGTCAGGCGCGCGGCGGTAGATGGACACGACGGTGTGCAGGAAGTACACGGCGTTGAGCAGCGTGCTCAGCGCCATCGCGATGAGGACCAGCGCCCTGGTCCAACCGCCGTGGGGCATGCCCGCGGCGGCGAGCTGCAGCTTGGCGATGAAGCCTCCCGTGAACGGGATGCCAACCATGCTCATGGAACTGACCGTGAACACGACCCCGGCGACGGCGTTGCGGTAACCCGCGCCGTGCAGGTAGCGGAAGCGCTTGCGGTCGCCCGAAGCGCTGACCAGCTCATACGTGGAAAGGAACAGTAAAGACTTCGCGGCCGAGTGCGCCAGCATCTGGAAGATCGCGGCGGCGATACCCGCCGTCGTGCCCAGCCCGATCCCCATGTACACGTAGCCGATTTGCGCGACCGACGAGTAGGCCACCATGCGCCGGATGTCCTTTTGGCTGATGGCGAAGACGGAGGCAAGGATCATCCCCGCCGTACCGCAGAAGAACAGGAAGCCGGTGACGTGCTGGGAGACCACCACGTCCATCCCGATGACTCGCCAGTAGAACTTGATGAGCAGGAACAGGTAGGCCTTGCTGATGATGCCGCTCATGACCGCGCTGCTGACGGACGGCGCGTAGGCGTAGGCGTCCGGCGCCCAGCCGTGGAAGGGGAACATCGCGCTCTTGATGGCCAGGCCCGCGGTGATGAGCGCGATGACGACCGTGAGCGGCCCCGCGTACGTGCCTGTCCGGTGAATCTGCGCCACGGCATCGTGCAGCGGCTCCATGAGCAGGTGGCCCGTGATGCCGTACAGCATGGAAATGCCCAGCAGGGTGAGGCCGGAGGCCAGCAGGTTCATGACCATGTAGCGCGTCGCCGCGGCCAGCGTGTGCCCGTTCTGGCGCACGATGACCAGGGCGCAGGAGGCGATGGTCATGATCTCGATGAAGACGTAGGCGGTGAACAGGTCGTTGGTGTAGATCATCACGAGGGTCGCGGCAAGGGCGAGGTCCACCATGATGTAGTAGAGGTTCTCCTTGCGGCTGGTCACGAAGTCGCGCAGGCGGAAGTGCCCCGCCAGCAGCGTGAGGAAGGCGATGGCCGACAGCCCCGTCGCCATCAGCGCCTCCAGGCGGCCCACCCGTATCTCGTTGCCCCAGGGCGCGGGGAAGTGGCCCATGAGGAAGGGGTAGGAGTCCTCCAGGCCCAGCGTCAGGCGCAGCGTAAACGCGCTCAGGGCCAGCACCGCGAACGTGACCGCGACGGTGAGCCACCTGGCGGCGCGGGGCTTGAGCACCGACGTGACCACGCCCGAAACCATGCACAGGATGATGGAGAAGAAGGGGAAGTTGTGCGCGAGGCTCATCAGGGCTCCTCCAGCTTGGCCATCAGGGCGATCTGGTCGATGTCCAGCGTGCGGTAGCGCCGGTACAGGCGCACCGACAGCGCCAGCATGATGGCCGTGAAGCTGACGGATACGACGATGCCGGTGAGCACCAGGCCCGCCGGGATGGGGTTGATGTAGCGGGAAACGTCGGTGGACCCCCCTGTCACGATGGGCGCCTTGCGCCCGGCGATGTACCCCATGGACGCCAGGAACAGGTACACCGCGGTGTCCATGATGTTCAGCCCGATAATCTTGCGGATCAGGTTGCGCTGGAGCAGCAGGATGCAGAACCCGATGCCGAAGAGGACGACGGCGACCGTCTGCTCCAGGTTTTCGTACAGCAATTGCAGCATGCGCGCTTCCCTCACAGCCCGCCCTTGCGGAACAGGGCGTAGAAGATGTACATCGTGCACGCCACGACCAGGCCGACGGCAACGTTCAGCGGCATGATCAGGCCTCCGGACAGGATGGCGCCGGGGACGCCCAGCGGGATGCCGCTCTCCAGCCCGTTTGCGCCGCAGTAGAAGGAATAGGCCTTGGCGAGCGCGTAGAACGTGAGCGCGCCGAAGCTGGTCCACTGGAACGTTTTGTAGGTGAAGAACCGCCCGGCCTTCCCGAACCCGAAGGCGTTGAGGTAGAGGATGAGGCCGGCGGAGATGATGGCCCCGCCGGAGAACCCGCCGCCGGGCGACAGGTGGCCGTTGAGGATGATGTAGATGCCGAACAGGAACACAAGCGGGGTCAGGAGCATCGCGCCGGCCTGCAGCACCCGGTCGTTCTTGGGTTCGTAGTGACGGTCGTCCGCGTCCTCGGCGATGCGCTCCAGCACGGGGTTGCCCTGCTCGTCGTGGTCGATGCGCAGCAGGATGAGCACCGCGCACGCCGCGATGAACAGCACCGTGCTCTCGCCCAGGGTGTCGAACGCGCGGTAGTCGAGGATCATGCCGGCGACGAGGTTGACCGCGCCGGTCTCCTCCAGCCCGCGCCCGATATAGCGCGCGGACACCTCGTTGTGGACCGGGGAGGCGGCGTCGCCGAACCTCGGCATCTCCGCCACGGTCTCCAGGAGGAAAAAGATGATGAGGAAGCCCAGCGTGAGGGCGAGGGCCGTGTACAGGCGCGCCATCCGGCGGCGGCCGCGGGTGTTGGCCCAGCGGGTCAGGTCGCGTTGCCCCATGCGGGTGAGGGCCGCGTCGCGCTCGTGCCGGTCCTGGTCGTACAGCTCGCGCTGCAGGTCCCCGTGGGCCGCGGCGGCGGGCGCGGGGCTCACAACCGATGCTTCGATGCCGTCGTCCAGGCCGGTAAAGCCCTCGCGCATCCACCGCAGGAAGCGCGCGCCGGGACGGGTCTCCCAGTCACTTCTGCGCTTCGCCACGGCCTTCGTCTCCTTTGATGGCATGGATCTTCTTGAGGGTGATGAAGAACAGCACGCCGGTGATCCCGGCGCCCACGGCGGCTTCCGTGATGGCGAGGTCCGGGCTCTCCATCAGCATCCAGATGATGGCCATCATGAGGCTGTAGGCCATGTAGACGATGAGCGCGACCAGCAGGTTGCGCGAGAGAGCGACCGCCAGCGCGCAGACGATGAGCATCGAGAGCAGGGCGACGTGTGCGAAGGTCATGCCATGCCGCCCTTCGCGTCCGTGTCCCGGGGCGGCAGCTGCTGCCACTTCGGGTTGACGGTCACTTCGAGGCGGGCGATGAGGTGGCTGTTGACGGGGCTGGC
>DATHTQ010000377.1:0-10694 GCA_035463055.1 Candidatus Limnocylindria bacterium | reverse complement strand
AGGGTCTGCAGGTCGGTGTTGTCGGGGTTGCCGGCCGCGAGGATGGCGCCGAAGGTGGCGGCGGGGGCCCAGTAGTTGCCGCCGACGCGCTGCGTGGTGGCGTACGCGCTCTGCGCGGCGAGCGCCGCGATGGCGGGGGCTCCCTGGACGGACTCGGAGCCGCCGGCGTTGAGGTTCGCCGGGCCCTGGCCGCGGATCTCGAAGCGCGAGATCTGGCTCTCCTCGCTGGTCATGAACTCGGCGAGCTTCATCGCCCAGCCGACCTCGTCGCTGTAGGCGTTGACGCCCACGAGCTTGTAGCCCGCGAACGAGGCCATCTGGACTTCCCGGCCGGCCACGGTGAAGGTGGGCAGGGGGGCCGCGGCGTAGTTCTCGCCCCAGGCTTCCTGGGCGACGTTGGCGTTCCACACGCCGTTGACGCCCGCGATGACGGAGCCGTCCTTGACGCCGGTCTGGAACTCGGCGTCGCCCTGGTTGACGAAGCCGGGGTGCTTCGCGATGTCCAGGATCGCCTCGGTGACCTGCACGCCGGTGAACTCGGTGTCGGCGGCGTTCCAGTTGCTGGCGTTGCTCACGCGGTCGTCGGTCAGGGCCATCTCAAGCCCCGCGCCCGCGAAGAAGGAATAGAGGTACCAGCCGCTGGACAGCTCCATGGAGACCTTCTTGCCGGCCGCGGCGGCGACGTCGAGCATGCGGTTGAAGCTCTTCACGTCGTCCTCGGAGAAATAGGACTTGTTGTAGAACATGAAGTAGCCGTTGTCGGCCGTGGCGGGGTAGGCGTAGAGCGTGCCGTCGATCATCGCGGCGGCGACGGAGCCCTCGGTGTTGGCGGTGATGATGGCGTCGGTGTTCTCGCTCACCGGCTGCAGGGCGCCTGCGTTGACCAGGTCGTTGAGCTGGTCGTCCGGGAACGTGAAGACGTCGGCGGCCGCGGTCACGTCGGTCAGCACGGTGGCGCCGGCCGTGGACTCGGACTGGATGCCGACCTGGATGTCAAAGACGGTGTCGGGGTTGGCGGCCTTGAACCGCTCGATGACGCCCTCCACCCAGGGCTGGTCCGCGTCGTCGCCGACCCACACGAGCAGGCTGACGGGCTGGGCGGCAAGGACTCCGGTCAGGCCCAGCGTGAGCGCCAGGGCGAGCAGGAGGGACAGGAATTTCTTCATCGCGATCCTCCAAGTATGTATTTGCAGCAATGCGTCTTGCTGACTGCCTAGAATATATCACCAGCCGCGAAAATTAGTCAATTTCACGCCTTTTCGGCCTTCCCCGGGTGCCTTTTGGGCCCCTGGGCGAAATACTCGCGGAAGTGGTTCACGTAGGCCGCGTAGGCGCCGTACTCCAGCGCCTCCTTGCGGTAGATGAAGTAGGTGTTGAGGCGGTAGGGCGTGCCGTCGGGCTTGCGGATGGGCTCCAGGTACAGGCCGTCGGCGGACTCCAGCCGGCTTTCCGTCAGGATGGCCCAGCCCAGGCCGGCCTTGATCATCGCCACCACGTTGCGCGAGTCGCCGGTGACGTTGATGTAGTCGCTGACCGGGATGCGGTCGAACGAGTTCATGATCCACTCGGACACGATGTTGGCGAGGTAGGGGTTGGTCAGGTTGCGGATCATCGGCGTGCCGACGAGCATCTCCTCGGTGATGGGGACCGAGGACGCGATGTTCAGCGGGTCGTCGAAGACCAGGAACTGGTCCTCGTCCCACTGGTTGAGCTGCACCTCGCGGATGACGCCCATGAGCAGCTTGCCTTCCTTGATTTGCCGGTACAGGCTGCCCGAGGGCTCGATGCGGATGTTGACGCGGACGTCGGGGTGCGCGTCCCGGAACGCCTTGACCTGGTGCACGTGGAAGAGGTTGAAGAAGTTGCCCGTCGTGCCCAGCTCGATGTCGTTGAGCCTGCCGCCCGCGTCCTGCGCCATCGCCTGGCGCACCTCCCGCTCGTACTGGATCATCCGGGACGAGAAGCTCAGCAGCTGCATCCCCGCCTCGGTGAGCTGCGTGCCCTGGCGGCCCCGGGTGAACAGCGCGCGGCCAAACTCCGTCTCCATGCGGTTGACGCGGTAGGTGATGGCGGGCTGGGACAGGAACAGGCTTTCCCCGGCCTTGGAGAGGCTCTTGTGCCGGTGGATTTCCTGCAATACCAGCCAGTCGATGGTTTCCATGCCGACCCTCCGCCGGATACATAAAGAGCGTTTATGGCAACTATACAAAATATAACCTTGCGCCCCCCGGGTGTCAAGGCTATGATTGCGCCATCAAAACGTAGTTTTTCGCCCGGATTATCCATCGTTCATGTGTTGGGAGGGTGCGGATGCAAAGGCGGGGAGAGGTCTGCGTCATGGCCGCCGCGGGCATGATGGGCTCGTCCTTCGACGAGCAGTCGTTCCGCCGGGGTCTTGACCTGGGGCCGGACGTCATCGGGTGCGACTCCGGCACCTGCGACTCCGGGCCCTACTACCTGGGCGCGGGCGTCGCCCGCATGAGCCGCGCCGCCACCAAGCGCGACCTGACGCTGATGATCACCGAGGGGGTCAGGCGGGGCATCCCGGTGCTGGTCGGGTCCGCGGGCACGTCCGGCGGCGACCCGAACGTGGACTGGATGGTGGGCATCGTAAAGGAAATCGCCGCCGAGCAGGGCCTGCGTTTCCGCCTGGCGGAAATCAAGACGGAAATAACCCCGGAGCGCCTGGCCCAGTACCGGCGGGCCGGGAAGCTGCTCCCGCTGGACGGAGCGCCGGACGCCGGCGAGGAGGAATTGCTGGGCGTCACGCGGTGCGTGTCGGTCATCGGGCCGGAGCCCTATATGAAGGCGCTGGACGGCGGCGCCCAGGTCGTCATCGCGGGGCGATCGACCGACACCGCGATCTTCGCGGCGGTCCCCGCGCGCTTCGGGCTGGACAACGCGTACGCCTGGCACGCGGCCAAGGTGCTGGAGTGCGGGTCGCTGGCCTCCGATTTCGAGATCCGCCACGGCGCGATGCTCGCCTGGGTGCGGGAGGACAGCGCCTCCATCGAGCCGGGCCACCCGGACATGAGCGCGTCGCCGGTGTCGGTGGTGTCCCACACGCTCTACGAGAACGCGGACCCGTTCACCCTCGTCGAGCCGGGCCGCGCCGTCCACACCAAGGACTCCGTATACGAGGCGGAGGACCCCCGCCGGGTGCGCATCACCGGGTCCGAAATGGAGCGCAGGCCCTACACCGTCAAGGTGGAGGCCGCGAAGTTCGAGGGCTACCGGCGGGTGGCCGTCGGCGGGGTCGCGGACCCGCTCATCCTGCGGCAGTTTGGGGCCTGGCTCGAGGACGTGCTGGCGCAGTCCCGCGACAAGATCCGGCGCGGCCTGGGCCTGGAGCCCGGCGCCTACCGGCTGCGCCACCTGGTCTACGGCGACCCGGAGAACCCCGCGGGCAAGCCCGTGGGCGTGGTCTTCGACATCCTGGCGGACACGCCGGAGCGGGCGGAGGCCATCATCACCAACGTCTGGCACACCGCGCTGCACGTGCCCGTGCGCGACTGGCGGGGCGCGCAGAGCCAGGTGGCGTTCCCGTTCTCCCCGCCCACGCTGCAGCCCCAGAACGGCGGCGAGACCTACAGCTACTGCCTCAACCACGTCCTCGCGCTGGACGACCCGCTGGAGACGTCCCGCATCACCTACCACGACCTGTAAGGGAGGGCACCAGTGAAGAAACTGCACGAACTCGCGGCGCTGGTGCGCTCCAAGAACGCCGGGCCCTTCGCCATCACGCTCGACGTCATCTTCCCGGACGCCGGGACCTACCGCGGCGTCCTGGGGACCGGCGCGCTGGACAACGCCCGGGTCGCCGCCCTGTACGGCGTGCCGGAGGAAGACATGCGGCGCTACGAGCTGCCCCTGGCCAACGCGGTCAAGTTCTCCTACCCCAGGAAGGCCTCCGCGGGCTCCTTCCTGGACGACGACCTGTACGGATGTCAGCAGCATGCGCCTTTGGTCATGCTGGACATACCTCTGTAAAGAGGAATAAGAAAAGGAGCGACCCAACGATGAAGAGCACCCGTATCCTGTCCTTCCTGGTGTGCGCCGTGCTGCTGGCCGGCATGACGCTCGGCGCCGTGGCCGAAACCCCGGCATGGAAGTGGAACCGCCGCGTCGAGATCATGATCCCCGCCAGCGAGGGCGGCGGCCTGGACACCACCATCCGCAAGTTCAAGACCTACCTGGAGCCCGAGCTGGGCACCACCGTCTCCGTCATCAACAAGTCCGGCTCCGTCGGCATCACCGGCTTCACCTGGAGCTACAACTCCACCAACGACGGCTTCGCCTTCCAGTTCACCGCCCCCACCGCCGTCATCTCGGACGCGCAGGGCCTGTTCGAGGGCTTCAAGCTCATGGACGTGCTGATCCCGGTGTCCGGCCTGGTCATGGCCGAGGGCATGCTGTTCTCCCGCAAGAACGCCCCGTGGGCCGACGCGGCCGGCCTGGTCGAGTACGCCAAGGCCAACCCCGAGAAGGTCACCGTCGCGGTCGACTCGCCCAACGGCATCTCCGGCGCCATCCTCAGCGAGTTCGAGCAGCAGGCCGGCATCAAGCTCAAGTGGATCACCTCCGGCTCCGCCGAAGGCTACATCTCCGTCATCGCCGGCGACATCGACCTGTGCATCAACACCTGGAGCGACGTCGGCGCCTACGTGAACTCCGGCGACCTGGTCGCCACCCTGGTCATGGCCGACGAGCGCAACGCCGCCTACCCCGACGTCGTCACCACGGGCGAGCTGGGCTATGACAGCACCCTGGGCTATTACCGCGTGTTCACCGCCCTGGCCGGCACCCCCGAGGCGGCGATCGAGTCCTTCGCCGCGGCCGTGGTCCGCGCCTCCGAGAACCCCGAATGGCAGGAGTGGCTTGCCCTCAACGGCATGACCAACGAGTACGTCTGGACCGCCGAGGAGCTCGCCCAGGTCCTCAAGAACACCTACGAGAAGGCCCAGGAACTCAGCGCGCAGCAATAACCCCCGCCCCTGCCGGGGCATCCCCCCGGCAGGGTCCCTTCGCGTACGCGTGCCAATGGCAGGAGAGGTGCATGACCCATGGGTGAACTGATTTTCAACGTCCTTCTGCTGGTTTTCTTCGCGGTGATGGCCGTCGTGTCGAACCAGATCACGATCAAGAACGACGTGCTGACGGCCCGGTACTGGCCCATGGTCGTCCTGGTCCTCATCATCCTGCTGCTGGCCTACAAGATATACAAGATCTGGGCCGCCCTTCCCAAGGAGGAACGCAAGCTGTCCCTGGGCATTTTCAAGCTGGGCGACAAGGGCGTGCAGAGGTTCCTCGTGTCCATCCTGCTGCTGCTCGCCTACGTCATCGCCCTGCCCTACCTCGGGTTCGTGCTGACCACGATGCTGTTCTTCGCCGCCATGGCCTTCCTCATCGGCGCGCGCAAGCTGCCGGTCATCGTGCTGGCCAGCGTGGGCATCACAGCCGCCGTCTGGGCGGTGTTCGTCTGGGGGCTGGACGTCTTCCCGCCGCGCGGCGTCGGGTTCCTGGAAGACGTCAGCATCTGGCTTGAGTACCTCATCTAGGCCGGCGAGAAGGCGGAAAGGCGGATACCCCCAGTGGACATGCTACTGACAGGCCTCCAGGTCATCATCCAGCCCCAGGTGCTGCTCGTCATCGTGATGGGCGTCATCCTGGGCGTCATCTTCGGCGCGCTGCCGGGCGTGAGCGCCACGATGGCCATCGTGCTGTGCATCAGCTTCACCTACTCGATGGACCCCGTCGTCGCGATCGCCTTCCTGGCGGCGGTCTACTGCGCGTCCATCACGGGCGGCTCCATCACGGCGATATTGTTCAAGATACCGGGCACCCCGTCCAGCGCGCCCACCACGCTGGACGGCTACCCGATGGCGCAGCGCGGCGAGGCCGGCAAGGCGCTGACCCTGGCGCTCGTGGGCTCCGGGATCGGCGGCCTGTTCTCCGCCCTGGTCATGTACCTGCTCACGCAGCCGCTGATGTCGGTCGCGCTGCGGTTCAACTCCGCCGAGCAGTTCGCTGTCAGCGCCCTGGGCATCGGCATCCTCGCCTTCGTGGACTCCGACCGCCCGCTGAACACCTTCGTCTCCGGGCTCATCGGCATCTGGATCGCGACCATCGGGCAGGACCGCCTGTCCTACGTGCCGCGGTTCACCTTCGGCTCGGTCAAGCTGCTGGACGGCATCGAGTCGCTGCCGTTCATGATCGGCATGTTCGCGGTCGTCGAGATCTTCGGCAACATCCGCACCCCGGTGGACAACGCGGCGATGCTGAAGGAGGGCTCCTCCAAGTTCAAGCTGTCTGGCATGGGGGACCTGGTGCGGGCCAAGTGGACCGCGCTGCGCTCCGCGGTGCTGGGCACGTTCGTGGGCGTCGTCCCCGGCGCGGGCGCGACGATCGCCTCCTTCATGTCCTACTCCGTCGAGTCCAAGATGAACAAGAGCCCCGAGACCATGGGCAAGGGCAACCCGGCCGGCATCATCGCCTCGGAGGTCGCCAACAACGCCGCGACCGGCGGCGCGATGGTCCCGCTGCTGTCCATGGGCATCCCCGGCAGCAACGCCGCCGCGATGATGATGACCGCGCTGGCCATCCACGGCGTCCAGATGGGCCCGCTGCTCCTCAAGAGCCAGCCCGAGTACCTCTCCGCGACCTTCATGTCCATGATCTTCGCCAACATCGCGATGATCTTCATCTCCATCGTCGTCGCCAAGGTGTTCGCCAAGGTGCTCAAGGTGCCCTACTACATCCTCGGCCCCCTGATCCTCGTGCTCGCGCTGACCGGCGCGTACGCGTTCCAGTCCAACATGTTCGACCTGTACGTGCTGTTCGTCGCCGGCGTGGTCGGGTACTTCTTCAAGAAGTTCGGGTTCAACATCTCCGCCCTCATCCTGGGCATGGTGCTGGGCGTGAACATGGAGTACTACTTCGGACGCGCCCTGCTGATGTACGGGAACATCGGGCGGTTCTTCGAGCGGCCCATCTTCACCGGCATCGTCATCCTGTTCGCGCTCATCATCGTGTACACCGTCGCGATGAACGTCCGCAAGAAGCGCGCGAAAAAGAACTGAAAGGCCCGCTGACCGCCCGCCAAGCCGGGCGGTCGGCGTCAAACGGAGGAAACATGGACATCGAGAAGACCGCCATCGCCGGCACGCTGGAATCCAGCGACGCGATGGTGACGGTGGAGCCTGGCCAAAACGGCATCGAGCTCACCGTCAGCAGCCCCGTCCTGCACCAGTTCGGGCGCGCCATCAAGAGGACCGTCCTGGACACCGCGGGCGCGCTGGGCGTCGAGAACGCCAGGATCACCGTCAACGACAAGGGCGCGCTGGAGTGCACCCTGCGGGCGCGGCTGGAGAGCGCCATCTACCGCTCCGCCGGGCAGACCGAGAACATACCGTGGGGGAAGAAGGCGTGACGACGATGGGCGAACGCAAGAGCCGCCTGCGCAGGACCATGATGTTCCTCAGCGCCCAGCGGCCCAACCTCATCAAGGACCCGTACCTGCTGGGGCCCGACAGCCTCATCTTCGACCTGGAGGACGCGGTCGCCGAGAACCAGAAGGACTCCGCGCGCTTCTCGCTCTACCATTCGCTGAAAAGCATCGACTACCGGGGCCTGGAGCGGCTGGTGCGCATCAACGCGCTGGACACCCCCCACTGGCGCGAGGACGTGCGCGTGTGCGTCGCCGCAGGCGCGGACGGCATCCGCATCGCCAAGTGCGAGACCGCCGACGACGTGAAGACCATCGAGGCCGCGGTGGAGCAGGCCGAGGCCGAGTTCGGCGCGGCGCCCGGGACCACGCTGCTGATGGCCGCGCTGGAGAGCCCCCTGGCCGTCCTCAACGCCTACGCCATCTGCAAGGCGTCTCCGCGCATGTTCGGCATCGCCATCTCCGGCGGCGACTTCCGCAGGTGCATGCACACGGACGGCTCCGGCGGCGGGGTGGACATGTTCACCGCGCGCGGGCTGATGGTCCTCGCGGCGCGCGCCGCGGGCCTGCAGTGCTTCGACACCGTATACACCGCCCTGGACGACCTGGAAGGCTTCCGGCAGGAGACCATCCTCATCAAGAACATGGGCTTCGACGGCAAGTCCATCGTCAACCCGCGGCAGATCAGGATCGTCCATGAGGTCTTCACGCCCTCCCAGAAGGAGATCGCCGAGGCGGAGCGCGTGGTGCGCGCCATCCGGGAAAACGCGGAGAAGGGCATCGGCATCTTCCAATTGGACGGCAGGATGCTGGACATCGCCTTCATGGAGGGGGCGCAGCGCACGCTGGCGCTGGCCCGGGCATCGGGCGCATACAAGGGGGACCTGACGGCATGAAGAACATCGTGGGACGCGAGATACCCAAGGAAATCCTCGACATGGGATACAGGCCCTACCAGGGCCAGGACTCGTACAACGGCAAGGAGTTCCAGAAGGTCGGCCCGAAGGTCCGCGTCGCCGGCCGCGGGAGCGAGGCCAAGGTCCTCCCCAGCCTCCGCGAGGCCATCGCGCAGTGCGGCCTGCGGGACGGGATGACCGTCTCGTTCCACCACCATTTCCGCGACGGGGACTACGTCATGGAGATGGTGATGCGCGAGATCGCGGAGATGGGCTTCAGGGACATCCGGCTCGCCTGCTCCTCCATCGGGAGCGCCGCGCAGAACGTGGCGGACTACATCGAGCAGGGCATCGTCACGGGCCTGACCACCAGCGGCATCCGGGACCGCATCGGCGAGGCCGTTTCCTACGGGAAGCTGAAGAACGTCGCGGTCCTGCGCTCGCACGGCGGGCGGGTGCGCGCCATCGAGTCCGGGGAGATCCACATCGACGTGGCCTTCATCGGCGCGCCGACCTGCGACGAGTACGGCAACGCCTCCGGCAAGGGCGGCAAGAGCGATTGCGGCAGCCTGTCCTACGCCGAGGTCGACGCCCTGCACGCGGACCGCGTCGTGGTCATCACCGACACGCTGGTCCCCTTCCCCAACAAGCCTTCCCACATCGACGGGGTGAACGTGGACTTCGTCGTCGTCGTGGACGCCATCGGCAACCCGAAAAAGATCGCGAGCGCCGCGGCGCGCATCACGACCAACCCCCGCGACCTCGCCATCGCCGAGAGCTGCGTCGAGGTCATGCGCGCGCTTCCCTATTTCAAGGACGGCTTCTCGTTCCAGACCGGCGTGGGCGGCCCCTCCATCGCTACGACCATCTTCCTGCGCCGGCACCTGCACGAGATGGGCATCAGGATGGGGTGGATCGTGGGCGGCATCTCCACCCCGATGGTCGAATTGCTCAAGGACAACCTGGTCGGCTACATCGCCGACGTGCAGGACTTCGACCTGGGCGCGGTGCAGTCCCTGGGGACGGACCCGCGGCACTTCGACATCAGCGTCTCTGAGTACTCCAACGCCTTCAACAAGGGCGCGTTCGTCAACAAGCTCGACTTCGTCATCCTCTCGGCGCTGGAGGCTGACGTGGACTTCAACGTCAACGTCCTAACCGGCTCCGACGGCGTGCTGCGCGGCGCCCCCGGCGGCCACCCGGACCCCGCGGCGGCGTCCAAGTGCTGCATCATCGTGACCCCGCTGGTCCGGGGCCGCATCCCCACCATCTGCGACCGCGTCGTCACCGTGACGACGGCGGGCGAGTCCGTGGACGTCATCGTGACCGACTACGGCGTCGCGGTCAACCCGAACCGCCCGGACCTTAAGGAGGCGCTGGACAGGGCGGGCATCGCGGTGACCGACATCCATAAGCTGCGCGACACGGCGTACTCCATCGTGGGAACGCCCGACGACATCCGGTTCGAGGACCGCGTCGTCGCCGTCGTCGAGGCGCGCGACGGGACCGTGATGGACGTGGTCCGCCAGGTCAAACCCTTCAACATCGACGAGGCCTGACAGGCCTTCACCGAAACAGGGGCCCGGCGCGCAAGCCGGGCCCCACGCATACGCGGGAGGCAAAATGATCGACCTTCGCAGCGACACCCTGACCATGCCGGGCGCGGCGATGCTTATGACCGTGCTGACAGCGGAGCTGGGCGACGACGGGCGCGCCGGGGAGGACGGCCGCGGGGAGGACCGCGCGGCCAACGCGCTGGAGGACCACGCCGCCGCGCTTATGGGCAAGGAAGCCGCGGTCCTGTTCCCCAGCGGGACGATGGCCAACACCGCGGCGCTGCTCACCTGGGCGGGACCAGGGGACGCGGTGCTGGCGGAGCCCCTGCTGCACGCCGTGAAGGCGGAAAAGGCGGCCTTCTCGGACCGCCTGGGGCGGCTGAAGGCCGTGGCCTACCGGGTCACGCCGCAGGGGAAGCCCGACCTGGATTCCGCCCGTGAACTCCTTGCCCAAAACACCATCAAGGTGCTGCTGCTGGAGAACACGCACAACTTCCGCGGCGGCGTCTGCCTGGACGCGGGAGAGACGGACGCGCTGTGCGCCGCCGCGCATGACCGGGGCGTGCCCGTGCACCTGGACGGCGCGCGCATCTTCAACGCCGCGGCCCGCACGGGGGAACCCGCCGCGCGGCTGTGCCGCGGCACGGACAGCGTGATGTTCTGCCTGTCCAAGGGCCTGGGCGCGCCGGCCGGCTCGCTGGTCGCGGGGGACAAGGCATTTATCGGTGCATTACGCGAGACCCGCAAGCTGCTCGGGGGCACGATGCGCCAGGCCGGGGTCATCGCCGCGCCGGGGCT
>DATHTQ010000376.1:0-3699 GCA_035463055.1 Candidatus Limnocylindria bacterium | reverse complement strand
GTTCTCGGGCGGTCGCCTCGCGCGCGGCGACGGGGTCGGCGAGGTCGAATTCCGGCATGTAGCGTCGCACCGGCTGGTCCAGGTCCAGTTTGCCCTCCCCGGCCAGCATGACGACCGCCGCCGCGGTGAACGACTTGCTGCACGAGCCGATGGGCAGCAGCGTCGTCGTCTTCATCTTCGCCTGCTTTTCCAGGTCGGCGTAGCCGAAGGCCTCCGAGAACAGCAGCTCCTTGCCCCGCGTGACGGCGACCGACGCCCCGGGCACGTTGAGGCGCTTCATGCCCCGCTCGATGGCCTCCCCGAGGCCGCCCAAAAAGTCCTTGTCCATCCCTGCGCTCCCTTCGCTAAAAGCTGACCGTGACGCCAAGGCCCGGCTCCTCCGACAGCGTCATGACGCCATCCTGTACCGTGAACCCGCCGCTGATGCCGCTGCCGTCGCCGTATTCGCGGAAGCTGTCCAGGTCGGCTTCCGTGATGTTTTTCTGCGATGCGACCAGGTGCGCGCCCGCGGCGATGCCCAGCCGCGTCTCCAGCATGCAGCCCACCATGCAGTTCACGCCCCCGGCCTCGCCGATGGCGTTGATCTTCAGCGCGGGATGGATGCCACCCGACTTCATCAGCTTGATGTTGAAGGTGTCGGCGGCCTCCTTCTTCATGACCTTCAGCGCGTCCTGGGGCGAGTGCACGCTCTCGTCCACCATGAGGCGGATGCGGCTGTGCCTGCGCACGAACGCGAGGCCGTCGAGGTCCCACCAGGGAAGTGGCTGCTCGACCGCCTCCACGCCGTACTCCTCGTAGGCGCGCAGGGTGGAGACGGCGGTCCGCGCGTCCCAGCCCTGGTTGGCGTCCACGCGCAGGGCTATATTAGGCCCCACGGCCTCGCGGATGAGCCGGATGGCGCGCACGTCGTCCCTGGGGTCGATGCCGGCCTTCACCTTGAGGATGCCGTATCCCTCGCCCACGCAGCCCAGCGCCTCCTCGGCCATCGCCTCGGGCGCCTTGATGCCAACCGTAACG
The DNA here is from genome assembly GCA_035463055.1 of Candidatus Limnocylindria bacterium. Classification (GTDB taxonomy): domain Bacteria; phylum Bacillota; class Clostridia; order Christensenellales; family Aristaeellaceae; genus UBA6115. The sequence continues at coordinate 2,682 of DATHTQ010000376.1, read as the reverse complement.
TCGGTGGCGAAGGAATTGCGGAAACCGCCCAAAATCTTATATAAGGGCTGGCCCAGCCACTTGCCCCAGATGTCATGCAGCGCGATGTCGATGCCCGCCTTGGCCGAGGTGTTCCCCGCCGTGCAGCGGTCCATGACGGCGTGGGCCTTCTCCATCTCGATGGGGTTCAGGCCGATGAGGTTGGGCTTGAACAGCTCGATGAACGCGGGGATGGTGTCCAGCAGCTCGCCCGTGACCGGGGCGAAGGGGGAGGCCTCGCCGTAGCCGGTGATGCCCTCGTCTGTCTCGACCCGGACGATGAGGGTCTCGCAGGTCTCGATGACGCCGATGGCCACGACGAACGGGCGGGCCAGCTTCACCCGCACCTTCTCATATGTAATGTCGGTGATCCTCATACCGTCTGCCCTTCCACTTCTTTTTCGAACTCTATCCAGCCCGTGAGCGACTCCAGCAGTATCATGGCCTTGCAGACGCCGCCGTCCATGTCGCAGTCGAACTTCACGGGCAGCCAAGCGCGGCCGTCGCCATAGTCCAGGAAGAACTGCCCGTGGCGCAGGTGCTTTAGCGTGCAGCGGTCCGGCCCGAGGCGCACCGCCAACCCGCCTTCCGCCTCCTCAACGGCCACCCTGCCGTACCCCGGGTGCGTATATGCGCCGGCGTAGTCCTTGGCTTCGCGCGGCAGGGGCGCGGCGTCCCTGAGCTTCCCGTCCACGTCTTCCGTGGCTTTCCGCATCTGGCCCAGCAACGCGTCCGTCGCGTCCTTCCACCGGGTGCCCCAGTCGATTTCTGAAAGCCCCAGCGCCAGGTCGCACACAAGGTAGCCGAAAGCGGAGGGGGCCATGTTGCCGTCCAGGTTGGTCAGCACGCAGAAGGCGAGGCCCTCGCGCGGGAGAAACCCGGCCAACGACTCGAACCCGTTGACGGTGCCGCCGTGGTGCACGAACTTGTGCCCGCGGTAGCTCTCCACGAACCACCCCATCCCGTAGTTCGGGAAGTCGATCTCGTCGAACTCAAACCCCGGCGGCATGAACTCGCCCGGCTTGATGATGGTCTGCGGGGAGTGCATCTCCCGCGCCATCTCCTCCGAGAAGATGCGCACGCCGTCCAGCTCGCCCCGGTTGAGGTGCAGCCGCGCCCATTTGTCCATGTCGCGCACGGTGGAGCTGATGCAGCCCGCGCCCGCCACGTGGTCGCTGGGCAGGTAGGGGATGCGTTTGGGCCCGTCGCCGCGGTCGCCGTATGGCATCGCCTCCGCATCCAGGCCCTTGCCCCGGTAATCGCCCGCCAGCGGGAAGGTGCTGTCCATCCCGAGCGGGGCGAGGATCTTCTCCCTGATGAAGGCGTGCCAGCTTGTCCCGGTGATTTTCTCCACCAGGTGGCTCGCCAGCACGAACATGTGGTTCTGGTACTGCATCCTGGTGCGCAGCGGGAACGCCGAAGGCAGGTAGCGCATCCGGTGCACGACGTCGGCGACCGTGGTCTCCTCGAGGATCATCCACATCAGGTCGTGGCGGGGCAGGCCGGTGCGGTGCGTCAGGGCGTCGCGTATGGTGAGCTCGCACGCCAGCGACTCGTCCAGCAGCACGAACTCCGGGAGGTGCTGGCGGATCTTGTCGTCGAGCTTCAGCTTCCCCTCGTCCGCCAGGATGCACAGCGCGGTCGCCGCGAACGACTTCGAGGTGGAGGCGATTGGATATATGGTGTCGGGGGTCGCGGGGACCTTGCGCTCCATGTCCGCAAAGCCGTCGCAGCAGAAGAACGTCTCGCCGGCGAAATGCACGCTCGCGGCGATGGACGGGAGGCCGTACTGCGCGCGCAGCTCCTCGACCAGTTTTTGGACCTTGTCCTGCATGGGGAGTCCTCCGTCTTCCGGCGTTCCCGCGGGGCGCCGAGATGCCTGCGGCGGCGCCCCGCGGCGCGCAGGGGGTGGCAGGCTGCCCTTCGGCAGCCCTTGCGTCATGGAATCTGTGTCAATATTCCGGGTGGACCCACCGGGGATACCGGGGGGCGATAGCCCCCCACCCGGTCTGCGGCGACTCCAGCCTCAACAGGCGGAGCAGGGGATACCGCGGAGCCTCCGCCCCGCGGTCCCCGTCCTGCCCGGAAGCCTTGCCGGGCGCGCGGGATGTATCGGCGCCGGCGGTTGCGTTCCGCCGCAAGCCCGCTTCCCGCTCATGCAGCATCCGCGGACTTTTCATGGCTTCAGCGCAGCCAGTAGCATTCGTACAGCCGCACCGACACGCTTACGTAGTTGGCGAACACGAGGTCCTTGTCGTAGGCGATGGGCACGATGACGTTGAAGCAGGGAGCGTACACCGCGTCGTCCTGCACGATCTGGACGATCTGCTTGTAGATGGCCTTGCGCGCCTCGGGGTCGACGGTGGTCTTGCCCTGGCGGAACAGCTCGTCCACCACCGGGTTGGAGTAGCGGGCCATGTTGAGGTTGTTGATGGTCTCCGTCGTGTACAGCACGCTGTACGCGTCCATGTCCGGGTCAAGCGAGAGGCCGAGGATGCCGATGGCGTAGTTGCCGTTCATCACGTCGGTCAGGTAGGACGAGAACTCGCGCGTCTCGATGCGGGCGGTGATGCCCACGTCCGCGAGGTTCTGCTGCAGGACGTTCGCCATCTTCTCGAAGTAGCCCGCGACCGTCAGGATGGCGCCGGCGTCGAACCCGTTGGG
>DATHTQ010000375.1:0-5727 GCA_035463055.1 Candidatus Limnocylindria bacterium | reverse complement strand
CCTATCCCTTCTTCATGCGTTGATGCTGCGCAAGGCCCGCGTACCCATGAAACAGCCGGCGCCCGTACGGGCGCCGGCTGCCGCAGATGGCCAGCAATTATGAAACCGGTGCGTCCGCCTGCGTTTTCTCCATCCATGCCAGCGACAGAACGGGAAGTCCCACGTGGATCGCAAGCACGATGCCCAGGCGGCGGTGGAGCACGCTGACGCCGCGCGCCGCGAGCCGCTCGCCCAAAAGCGCCAAGGCCTCGTCGTCCCCGGCGCCCTGCACCACGACCTCGCCTATGCCTTCCTCCGGCGCGCTGAGCAGCTGGCGCACCTGGTCCTGCCTGCCGCGCGCCACGGCCGCGCTGATGACGCTGCCGTCGGCCAGGGTGAGCAGCGGGCGCAGGTTCAGCGGCGTGGCCACCGACGAGCGAACGTAGCCCAGGCGGCCGCTGCGGCGCAGCGGCTCCATGTCGTGGACGGTGAAGACGGTGCGGGTTGCGTCCCTGAGCGTGAGCATCTCCTTGAAGCAGGCGTCCAGCGACGCGCCCGCGGAAATCATCCTGCGCGCCTCGCGCAGCAGCAGGTACATCGCGCCCCCCGCGGTGCGGGAGTCCACCACCTGAACGCTCCCCGCGAATTCCTCCGCGGCCTTGAGCGCGTTGGCGAACGTGCCCGACAGGCGGGAGGAGATGGTGACGCACAGCGCCTGGTGCCCCTGGTCGCGCAGCCGCGTGAACAGGTCGAGGAACGCCGCGGCGGGGGCCTGCGCCGTGGTGTATTCCGACAGGCTCTGGCCAGGGCCGGGCTGCCAGTCCTCGACGAATCCTTCCTGGAATGCCTCCCGGCCGTTGCGGATGTAGTTCATCGGGACGACCAGGGCCTTGAGGTCGTTGGCCTCCTGCCGGGACAGGCAGGCGGTGGAATCGGTGACCAGGTAAATCATGCGAACACACCCCCAAGCCTGCGGAAACGGTCGTAGCGCTGCGCGCGGACGGCCTCGCCGTCCATGCCGTCGAACGATGCCAGCGCCGCGGTGAACGCGTCCCGGACGGAATCCCTCGCCAGCGCGAAGCCCTCGCCTTCGGGCAGGACGGCCTCGATGACGCCGAAGGAGAGCATGTCCTCCGCGCTCAGGCGCAGCGCCTCGCTGGCCTCCCGCACCTTGGCCGCGTCCTTGTAGATGATGCTTGCCGCGCCTTCGGGGGAGAGGACCGAGTACACGGCGTTCTCCAGCATGTAGACGCGGTTGGCCGCCGCGAGCGCGAGGGCGCCGCCGCTCCCGCCCTCGCCGATGACGCAGGACACGATGGGCACCGTCATGCCCATCATCTCCCAGAGGTTCTCGGCGATGGCCTGCCCCTGCCCGCGCTCCTCCGCGCCGATGCCGCAGGCGGCGCCGGCGGTGTCGATGACGCAGACGACGGGCCGGTTGAACTTCTGCGCCTGCCGCAGGTGCCACAGCGACTTGCGGTAGCCCTCGGGCTGCGCGGAGCCGAAGTTGCGGCGCATCTTGTCCTCCGTGCCGGAACCCTTCTCCAGCGCAAGCACGCTGACGACACGCCCGCCGAGGTATCCCAGGCCCGCCACGACCGCGGCGTCGTCGCCGCACCTGCGGTCCCCGTGCAGCTCGACAAAGTCCGTCACCATGTGCTCGATATAGGCCATCGCGTCCGGCCGCTTCGCGGCGCGCGCGGCCTGGACCCGCTCATACGCGCCCATCGGTGCCCTCCGAATGCATTTTTACCAGCAGCGACAGCAGAGGCCGCTGCTCCCCGCGCGGGACGATGCGGCCTACGAAGCCCTTCTGCAGCAGGAACTCCGCGCGCTGGAAGCCCGCGGGCAGCTTCTGCCGGGTCGTCTGCTCGATGACCCTGGGGCCCGCGAAGCCGACCAGCGCCCCGGGCTCCGCCAGGATGACGTCGGCCTGCATCGCGAAGCTCGCGGTGACCCCTCCGGTCGTCGCGTCGCACAGCAGGACCGCGTAGAACAGCCCCGCGTCCGAATGCGCCCGGACCGCGCCGGAAACCTTCGCCATCTGCATGAGGCTGAGGATGCCCTCCTGCACGCGTGCGCCGCCGGAGACCGCGCATCCCACGACCGGCAGGCGCTTCGCGAGGGCGAGCTCGAACACGCGGGTGAGCTTCTCCCCGGTCGCGGCGCCCATGCTGCCCATCATGAAGCCGGGCTCCATCGCGAAGAACGCGCAGGGCCGTCCCATCATGCGTCCCAGGCCCGTGACCACGGCCTCGTTCTCGCCGCTCTGGGCGCGGGACTGCTCGAGTTTGCCCGCGTATCCCGGGAAGCCGAGGGGGTCGGCGGAGACGACGTCCGCCCCGGTCTCCTCGAAGCTGCCCGGGTCCAGGGTAAACGCGGCGCGCTGGCGCGCGCCGATCTTCATGTAATGGCCGCAGCGCGGGCAGACGAACAGCAGGCGGCGCAGCTCCTCCTCGTACTCCGGGTGCTTGCAGGCGGGGCATTCCATGGGAACACCCTGGTCCTGCGCGGGCACGCCCTCCAGGCGCTCCGGCGCGAGGCCGGGGTTCTTGAACAGCGACTTATTCAGCATCGGCCGTCTTCCCCTCCAGGTACGACGTCGTATAGCTCCCGTCCTCGAACGGGGGCCTGGAAAGCAGCTCCGCCTGGAACAGCGCCGTATGGTCCACCCCCTCGATGACCGTCTCGCACAGGGCGGCCTGCATCTTGCGGATGGCCTCCTCGCGCGTGGGGGCGTGGACGATGAGCTTGGCCAGCAGGCTGTCGTAGTGCAGGGGGACACGGTACCCCTGGTAGAGGGCGGAGTCGAAGCGCACCGACGGCCCGCCCGGGATGTGCAGGATGCCGACGGTCCCGCCCGTGGGCATGAAGGCGCGCGCGGGATCCTCCGCGTTGATGCGGCACTCGATCGCGTGCCCGGACACCCGGACGTCCTTCTGGGAGAACGGAAGCGCGGCGCCCGCGGCGACGCGGATCTGCCACTTGACCAGGTCCATCCCGGACACGAACTCCGTGACCGGGTGCTCGACCTGCAGGCGCGTGTTCATCTCCATGAAATAATAATTGCCGGACTTGTCCATCAGGAACTCCAGCGTGCCGGCGCCTTCATACCCGATGTTCTTGATGGCCTGCTTGGCGCTCTTCTGCATCCGCGCGCGAAGCGCCGGGGCCATCAGGGCGCAGGGGCTCTCCTCGAGCATCTTCTTGTGCCGCCGCTGCATCGAGCAGTCGCGCTCGCCGAAGCACACGGCGTTGCCGTGGCTGTCGCAGAGCACCTGGATCTCGATGTGCTTGACGTCCTCCAGCAGCTTTTCCACGTACAGCCCCGCGTCGGAAAAGCTGCTGCGGGCCTCCTGCGCCGCTGCGCTGAACGCGCCCTTGAGCTCGCCCGGGCGAGACACCCGCCGGATGCCCTTGCCGCCGCCGCCCCCGCGCGCCTTGATGAGCAGCGGGTACCCGACCTCCTCGGCCGCCTTTTGGGCGTCCTCGAGGGTCTCGATGTTCTCGCGCCCGGGGATGACGGGCACCCCCGCCGCCGCGACCGTTCGCTTGGCCTCGTCCTTGTTGCCCATACGGCGGATGACGGAGCCGGAGGGGCCGATGAACTTGAGCCCGTGGCGCGCGCACAGGTCCGCGAAGTCCGCGTTCTCGGACAGGAACCCATACCCCGGGTGGACTGCCTTGCACCCGGTGCTGCGCGCCGCGGACAGAAGCGCCGTCTGGTTGAGGTAGCTCAGCGTGGAGGACGCCGGCCCGACGCAGATGCTCTCGTCGGCGAGGGAGACGTGCAGCGCCTCCCGGTCCACCTCCGAATACACCGCGACGGTGCGGATGCCCATCTCCTTGCACGCGCGGATGACGCGCACCGCGATCTCCCCGCGGTTGGCGACGAGTATCTTGCTGAACATGCTATTTCCCCGCGGGCGAGAGCATCATGAGGAACACGCCCTCGGCGCACACCTCGCCCGACACCCGCGCCTCGCCGGCGACCTTGATGAGGCTGCCCGACACGCGCAGCGTGCGGCAGTGCGTCTCGACGAGGTCCCCTGGGCGCGCCATCCGCCGGAAGCGCACCTTCTCCATGCCCGCGAACAGCGGAAGCATCCCGCCGGCCAGCGCGTCGCGCACCAGCACGCCGGAGGACTGCGCGATGATCTCGCACAGGATGACGCCGGGCACGACCGGCATGCCCGGAAAATGCCCCTGGAGGAAATGCTCGTCCCCGCGGACGCGGTAGGTTCCCCTCGCCTCGCCGTCCCCCAGCGCCTCCACCGTGTCGCACAGCAGCATCGGCTCGCGGTGCGGGAGGAACGTCTTGATTTCGCTCTGTTCCATCATGCTCCTCAGCGGGCCTTTCAGCAGAGTTTGATGAGCGTCTGGCCGAACTCCACGACGCTGCCGTTGGTGACGCACACGTCGGCGACCTGGCCGTCCTGGGGCGCCGTTACCTCCGTCACCTGCTTCATGACCTCGACCAGGCACAGCACGTCGCCCGCCTTCACCTTGTCGCCCAGGCGCACGAAGGGCTTCTTGCCGGGCTCCGGCGCCTCGTAATAAATCCCCACCACCGGCGACTTGACCTCGACGAGGCGGTTGAAGTCCGGGCCCGCGTCGTCCGGGCCCACGGGGACCGCGGGGGCGGCGGGCGCGGCGCCCTGGCGCGCGGCAGGCGCGGGGGCCGCGGCCACGGGCCTCGCCTCCGTAATTTGGCGGCGCAGGCGCACCTTCTCGCCGTCCTGCTCGTAGAACAGCTCGCTGAGCGTGCTCTCGTCGAACGCGCGGATCAGTTCCCTGATGTGCTCCAGGTTCATTCTCCCCTCCTGACGGCGAGCGCGCCGTTGTGCCCGCCGAAGCCCAGCGACACCGAGACGCCCAGGTCGCGCCGGTCCTGCCTGGCCTTGCCGGGCACGTAGTCCAGGTCGCAGTCCGGGTCCGGGACCTCCAGCGGGATGGTGGGCGGCAGGACGCCCTCGCGCAGCGCGAGGACGGTCGCGATGAGCTCCGCCGCGCCCGCCGCGCCCAGCATGTGCCCCGTCGCCCCCTTGATGGAGGATATCGCTGCCCGGCGCGCCGCTTCTTCGCCCAGCGCCTTCTTGATGGCCACGGTCTCCAGGCGGTCGTTGTAGGGCGTGCCGGTGCCGTGCGCGTTGACGTACACGCTTTCCGCGCCGTCAAAACCCGCCTCCGCCAGCGCAAGCGCGATGGCGCGCGCGGCGCCGTCGCCCTCCGGGTGGGGGGCGGTGATGTGGTGCGCGTCGCAGGTGGAGCCGTAGCCCACGATTTCGCCCAGGATGACGGCCCCGCGCGCCTTTGCGTGGTCGTAGTTCTCCAGGACCAGCGCGGCCGCGCCTTCGCCCATCACGAACCCCTTGCGGCGCGCGTCGAACGGCAGGCTGGCGCGCGACGGGTCCGGCTCCTCGGAGAGCGCCATGCAGTTGGCGAACCCGGCCAGCCCCAGGGGCGAGATGGAGGCTTCGCTGCCCCCGGTGATGACCGCGTCCAGGTAGCCGTGGCGGATGAGCCGGTACGCCTCGCCCGCCGCGTGGGTGGAGGTCGCGCAGGCCGTGACCACCGGCACGCACTCGCCCCTCGCGCCGAAGCGGATTGCGATGTTGCCCGCCGCCATGTTGCCGATCATGCTGGGGATGCACAGCGGGGACACCCGCCCCGGCCCGCGCGCGAGCAGCTTTTCCGTCTCCTTGAAGAACGTTTCGATGCCGCCGATGCCGCTGGACACGTTGCAGC
>DATHTQ010000374.1:0-3057 GCA_035463055.1 Candidatus Limnocylindria bacterium | reverse complement strand
GTCCCTGTGCGTCAACTACCTCCGGGAAATCCGGGCGGAGGACGCGGTGGACCTCGCGTTCCGCTTTTCCGGGCCGGACTTCAGCCTGCGCTGTGAGTGCGCGGGGGAGGCCGCCGTCCGCCTGTCCGGCACGCTGTTCGGCCCCGGCGAGGCGCCCAGGCCCGATACGGCTGGGCACACTTTCTAAGGCAAATCGCCGTACAGGAAAACCGTCCGGGCCGCGCGTCGTGCGCCGCTCCGGACGGTTTCGTATGGTCAAGTGTTGCTTTTGCTACTGCCCCAGCCCGAAATCCATGCCTATGGCGACGGCTTTCAGCGTGGACGCCATGTCAGCGGAGAGCCTGCCGGAGGGGTAGAGGCGCAGGGTGAACAGCCGCCCGCCCGCGCGGGTCTGGCATACGAGGGTCCCGCCCTGCTCGTACAGGACGAAGGCCGCCTGCCGGGTGCGGACGACCTCCGCGCCGGGCGCCATGCCGAGCAGTTCCGCTTCCCCGAGCGCCGCATAGTCGGGCCCGAAGTCGCCGTGCGCCTCCAGCGTGACGGCGTACTTGCCCGCGATGTCCTTCGCCTCCAGCCACAGCCCGCGCGCCTCCAGGGAGGAGCGCACCGCGTCCGCGGTCGTGCCGTACAGGCCGGGCACCGGGTCGCCCTGGCGCATGGAGCGCGTGAACACGTCCATCGTCTGGGGCAGGGTCATCAGCAGGCCCAGTTCGCCGACGTCCGCCACGGTGGCCAGCGCGCCGGCGCTGGGCAGCAGCAGCAGGGCGGCCAAGGCCAGGGCGGCCCACGCCCGCCGCGCGGGAATATTGGAATGCCGGGTTGCCTTGCGGTCCATGGATGCGCCTCCCCTGGCGGTTCCCTTTGCCGTATTATGTCCGGGCGTCACAGCGCCGCGAAGCCTTCCTCGGCGCGCTTCATGATGTCCACCGCGCGGTCGCAGAAGCGGTCGAAGTCCGGGTCCGGCTGCTGCTTTTCCGGGTGGGACAGGAGATAGTCCAGCGACATCCGCACGCCCTGGTCGAACCGCGTCGTCGCCGTGAAGCCGGGCACGAGGCGCTTGACCTTGCTGTTGTCGAACACCACGCAGTTGGCCTTGTCCCCCAGCAGCCCGCCCGTATAGTCGTAGTCCTTGGCCAGGGCCAGCAGGTCGCTGGGCACGTGGCAGGGCAGGAACGGCCGCTCCAGCGCCTCGCTGAGGATGCGGTAGATCTGGTTCCAGGTCAGCGCCTCGTCGCCGGTGATGTGGACGGTCTCGCCCAGGGCGTGGTCGTTGCCCATCAGGCCGATGAACCCGTCGGCGAAGTCGTCCGACCAGGTGACCGTCCACAGGCTCGTGCCGTCGCCGGGGAGCAGCACGGGCTTGCGGTCCAGGACGCGCCGCACCACCTGCCAGGGGCCTTTCTTGCCGTGGATGGACAGCGGGAGCGCGCCTTCCCCATAGGTGTGGCTGGGCCGCACGATGGTGACAGGGAACACCTGCTCGTCCCACGCCCGCATCAGCAGCTGCTCGCAGGCGATCTTGTTGCGGGAATACTCCCAGTAGGGGTTGGAGGCCGGGGTGCTCTCGGTGATGACGGGGCTGCGCGGGGGCTTTTGGTACACCGAGGCGCTGGAGACGAACACGTACTGCCCCGCCCTCCCGGTAAACAAACGCACGTCGCGCGCCGCGTCATCCGGGTGGTAGGCGATGAACTGCGCCACCACGTCGAAACTGCGCCCCGCGAGCGCCGCCTTCATGGCCTGCTCGTCCCGGGCGTCGCAGGTGATGACCTCCGCCTCCGGGACCAGGTCGTTCTTGCTGCCCCTGTTGAGCAGCGTGACGTCCCAGCCCTGCCGTATGAGCTTGCGGGTGACGTACAGGCTGATGTTGCCCGTGCCCCCGATCATGAGTGCCCTCATCGCGTTCCCTTCCTCCGCCGCGCGGCTGCGTATGTCGTCGTTCGCCCCCATCATACAGGAGCGCCCGCCGCCCCGCAAGGCGGGCAGTCGCTTTTGGTGGGTACCAGATTTGACAGCACGGCCGGAAAACGTATAATGGAGGCATCACGGATTTCGCCGCCGCGCGCGGCCAAGAGGAGACCTTTTTGTCCCAGACCGCGGATTTCACAGCCCTGGACGTATCGTCCGAAGTGCTCAAGGGGCTGGAGCACATGGGCATCAGCGCCCCCACCCAGATCCAGCAGGAGACCATCCCCCCCATGATGGCGGGACGCGACATCATCGGCATCGCGCCGACCGGCACCGGGAAGACCATCGCGTTCGGCATCCCCATGCTCGAATACCTCAGCCTCACCGAGACGCGCGTGCAGGAGCTCGTCATCGCGCCCACGCGCGAGCTGGCGATGCAGATCGTCCAGGAGCTCACTGAGCTTTCGCGCTTCATCCCGCAGGTGCGCATCGCCGCGCTGTACGGCGGGCAGCCGATGGTCAAGCAGATCAACCAGCTCAAGCGCCAGCCCCAGGTCGTCGTGGCCACGCCCGGCCGCCTGCTGGACATGGTGAACCGCGGGCACGTGCGCCTGGACCAGGTGCACACGCTGGTCATCGACGAGGCGGACGAGATGCTCAAGATGGGCTTCGTCAAGGACGTGACCAGGATCATCGAGATGGCCCCGCCCAACCGCCAGCTGGTCATGTTCTCGGCCACCACCAACCGCGACGTGATGACGATTTCCTGGAAGTACCAGCAGGACCCGGTGGAGATCACCGTCGAGGCCACGCAGGAGAACAAGCCCCTCATCACCCAATACACGCTGCAGGTGGCGCGGGACGACAAGCTGCACGCGCTGCAGTACCTCCTGGATTCCGACGAGTACGACCGCGTCATGGTGTTCCTCAACACCAAGTTCATGACCCAGCGGGTCTGCGACAAGCTGGTCAAGCAGGGCTACCAGGCGGAGGCGCTGCACGGCGACATCCGCCAGTCCCAGCGCACCCGCATCATGACCGACTTCAAGCGCGGCAAGTTCCCCATCCTGGTCGCCACCGACGTCGCGGCGCGCGGCATCGACGTGGACGACGTCGAGGCGGTCGTCAACTACGACCTGCCCAACGAGA
>DATHTQ010000373.1:0-1579 GCA_035463055.1 Candidatus Limnocylindria bacterium | reverse complement strand
CCCTCGTCAAGGCGCCCATGGGAGGCAAGCTGGTCCCCCTTCCCCGGGATTTTGAAAGCCTGCCCCTGAACAACGACATCCTGCAGGTGCTTGCGCGGCGCAAGAGCAGCCGCGTCTATACGCGGGAGCCGGTCACGCTTCCAGAATTGTCGTTCCTCCTGTGGGCGCAGCAGGGCGTCCGGGGCCTGCGCGGAAAGAAGTACGCCACCCTGCGCACGGTCGCCTGCGGCGGCGCGCGCCACGAGTTCGAGTGCTATGTCGCGGTCCTGAACGCGGAGGGGCTGGAGGCGGGGCTGTATCACTACCTGCCCATGACGCACGAGGTCGAGCTTCTGGCTGTGCCTTCGGATCTGGAGCGGACGGTGGGGACCGTGCTGGCGGACCAGTCCTGGTGCGGAAAGGCGGGCGCCGTGTTTTTCTACAGCGTGGTGCCATACCGGGCGGAATGGCGGTACAGCGCGAGCGCGCACCGGGTCGCGTTGATCGACGCCGGGCATATCACGCAGAACCTCTACGTGGCTTGTTCCGCGCTTCATGTCGGCACATGTGCGATCGCGGCGCTCGACACCGACGCCTGCGACGCCCTGTTCGGCCTGGACGGGCGGGAGGAGTTCATCTTCTACGCAGCCACGCTCGGGCACATTTCCGAGCGTGACAAGGAAAAGGAAGACGACTTCTACGCCTTCCTGAAAGACGAAACGTAATCAACCGGCCATTCCGCCCCCTGCTCCGGCGTGGAACGCCGCAGAGGAGACATAAACAGTCAGCCAGTCCGTCTCATGCTTTGGCATGAAACGCCGCGGAGGAGACATAGTTAAGCAGCCGGCCGGTCCGTCACTGCTTCGGCTTAAAACGCCGCAGAGGAGACATAACCAGCCGGCTCACCCCATGCTCCGGCATGAAGCGCCGCAGTATGTAGAATAACCCCTACAGCAATTATTGGCTTTTCGCCTTCTTCGCCGCCCGCGCCTTCGCCATGTTCTCCACGCGGAACGCCTTGAGCTCCTCGGGCGTCATTTTGGGCTTGGGCTCCCCGGCGGCCTTCTTCCTCGGCGCCCGGGCCTTCCCGGTTTTATCGGCGCGCTTTGCCTTAGTGTTCCCCTCGGACGGCTTCGAAGCTGGGCCTTCCCCGGCCTTCTTCTTCGCCGCCCGTGCCTTCGCGGCGTTCTCGACGCGCTTCGCCCTGATTTCCTCGGCGGACAGCTTCGGCTTTGGCTCTTTGGCGGTCATTTTTTTCGCCGCCCGCGCCTTCGCAACGTTCTCGACGCGCAGGGCCTTCAGCTCCTCGGGCGACCGCCTGGGCTTCGACGCCTTCTGCGTGGAGCTTAGCAGGCGCTCCTTCTTTGCCTTTGCGCTTTCAAGTTCTTCCATGCCCTTCGCCAGCGCCGCCCAGCGCGCGTCCAGCGCCGCTTCCGCCTTCTCGAGCTGGGCGCGGCGGGCATCGTTCTGCCTGGCAAGGCGCTCGATCCGCGCGTCCGCCAGGGCGATGCGCTCTTCCCTGGAGGGGTACGCCTTGCGGGGCTTCCTCCCCGCCGTTTCCGCGGGCGCCGTGCCGCCGCTGCCGGAAGCGGCCTTCTTC